>JBEEMY010000432.1:0-2942 GCA_041192415.1 Verrucomicrobiota bacterium
GGAAAAAGCTCATTCATCTCGGCGCCTTCCTCGACGCTCAATGGGGTGAAACCATTGGCTAACTGGATTTGGGATTCGGGAGTTGAAAATCCGCAGAACTATTACTTGCTCGTCCGAAAATCTTTCAACTTGGAAACGCTTCCGAAAGCAGCCAGCGCTTTTATTTCCGCCTATGCCTATGCCGACGTTTATATCAACGGCAAGCTGCTCGAACGCTGCCCGATGAACTGCGACCCAGAGTATCAGTGCTACGATCACTTCAACATTTTGCCCTACCTTCACAAGGGTGATAACTGCATCTCGGCGGTGGTGCAAAATTTTGGAGTCGGGTTGCACTCTCAGATGAATGCCCGGGGCGGATTTTTCTTTCAGGCAAAGTTGGACTGCGCCGATGGCTCATCCGTCAATCTCCTCAGTGACCCTAGTTGGAAAGTCATCCACGCCAAAGCTTGGGATACGCAAACTCGCTATCGCGACCCGAATGCTCACTTGATTGGATTTGTCGAAGAATTTGATGCCCAGCTCTGGCCTGATGGCTGGCAAGATTCTGGATTCAACGATTCAACTTGGGAAGACGCGACCGTAATTGGTGTTCCGCCGATTGCCCCGTGGAACCGCTTGGTGGTGACCGAACGCCCGCAACTGGTGCGGAAAATTGTTAAGCCGGTTCGTCAATGGAGCGTCGGCAATCTAATGGTTTATGATTTCGGGACTGAAATTGTTGGCTACCCGCAATTCACCATCAACGCCGCCAAAGCGGGCAATCAATTTGAAATTGGAACTGGCGAACGATTGGCCACGAACCAGACGCCCTTGCTTCGGGTCAGCAGCGATCATTCGGAAAAATACACCACCAAGAAAGGACGCCAAAGCTGGCAGCCTTTCACTTGGTCGGGCTTTCGGTATTTCTCAATCGAAACCACTCCGGGCATCCAGATCAAGGCCGTGAGTGCGGAATTCGCCTGCTACAACTATGAAATGGATAGTTCGTTTGAATGTTCCGATCGGCAGCTCAACGAAATTTGGAAGATCGGAAAACACACCATGCGGATCAATTCAATTGATACCTACGAAGACCCGTGGCGTGAACACACTCAATACATCGCCGGCGATTCGCGGTATATGATGATCTACGGAAACTATGCCTTCGGAAAAAGTTCAAGGTTCTTGTCGGCCTACAATCTCTTATGCGGTGCTCAATCGCAGCGTTGGCGAAACGATGGAGCGGTTCGCAGCCGCTATCCTACTGATTATTTTCTGCAGCCCGGCAGCTCCACCTACATTGCGGATTACCAGCTCGAATGGGTGCTGATGCTGCGCGAGTATTTTTTGTTTTATGGCAAAGACGCTTTGATGGAGAGCCTGTATCCCAACCTCAAAAAGGCGATGGATTATTTTCAACCGTTTGTTGATTCCAAAACCGGTTTGCTGGCCAACTTGCCCGGCTGGATTGTGCTCGACTGGCCGAATACCTATGAGATGGAACGGAAAAGTATTATCACCGGACTCAACTGTCAGTATTACGGAGCGTTAAAGGTGGCGGCAGCCATGGCTACCGATTTTGCCCACGACGCACCGCAGGCAAAGCTTTGGAACGCGCAGGCGCAACGGCTCAAGGAAAATATAAATAAAGAACTGTGGTTGGAAAAAGATCGGGCTTACTTGGATAGTTATGAAGGCCCCAAGGCTGGACAACAGCCGCAGGTTTACGCCTTGGTCTACGGACTGCCGGACGAAAGCCGAAAGGCTGACATGATTAGTCTGATTATGAAGCGGGGCAAAGCCAGCGAGCAATCGTTTGCCTATTGGACTTTGAATTCCATGTTCGCCGAAGGAAAAGATCGGTGGGCGCTTGATTACATTCGCAAGAACTGGGGCGAACAAACCAAGCTCGCCTTCTTCAATGGCGCGTGGCATGAAGGCTGGGATCTTCCCTGGGGATCAACGTCGCACGCGTGGTCGTCCGGCCCCACCGCATTGCTGCCGCAAAAGGTGCTGGGGCTTGAGCCAAGCGGATATGGCTGGAAAACTTTTGTGGTGAAACCGCACCCCGGTGATTTGAAGTGGGCTAAAGGAACGGTTGCCACCGTGGCGGGAAACATCAGTGCCGGCTGGGAGAAATCAGCGCGGAACCATTTTCAACTGAAACTAAATGTGCCGAAAGAAACTCTGGCCACGGTGTATCTGCCTACAACGGATTTGAAGACGGTGAAAATAAACGGAAAGACTCTGGCTGAAAAATCGGAGATCAAAGTTTGGCAAGAGTCTGGAAGGTGGGCTGTCCTCGCGGTAGGCCCTGGCAATTATCAATTTGAATGTGAAGCGGGCGGTGAGTGAAAAAACAGGAAACTGACAGCTAGCTAAAATATGAATCGTAGAAAATTTATCCCCAACGCTTTGGTCGTCGCGGTCATTTTGGCCAGGCTGCCCACGCACAGCTGGGCTGCTGATGAGTCTCCGATTGACCGGCACGCGCTGGTGACGCGGCACAATGTGGTGCTGACGAATGCGGATGTGAATTCGCCGTTGTCGGTAGGCAATGGTGAGTTTGCTTTCACCGCCGATGTGACGGGGTTGCAATCGTTTGACGCGCGTTACGGTGAGACGCCGCTGACGACGATGGCGCAATGGGGCTTTCATACGATGCCGAACCCGCACGGTTATGCGTTGGAAAAATTTCCGCTGACGACCAACTATACGAGCGGTCATACAGCCGGTTACTTGTATGACGAGAATGGCAAGACGCCAGGCGAATGGCACGGCGCGGCGAATTATCTCTACGCCAATCCCGGTCGCATCCACCTCGGACGTATCGCGATGATTCTCAAGTCCACCGACGGACACGAGACGCTGATTGATGATCTCAAGGACATTCATCAGGAACTAGACTTGTGGACGGGAGAATTACGAAGTCATTTCAGTTTTGAAGGTGAGCTGGTTGA
>JBEEMY010000433.1:0-2938 GCA_041192415.1 Verrucomicrobiota bacterium
AATCGGCTTGGGATGCAACGGCTCCTTGTTTTTATTGAGCTGCTTGACGAATTCCTCAACGCCGTTCTTGTAATAAAACGTTTCCGGTTCCGCCGCCGTCTGCCGTTCATCGGCGAAAACAATTTCCAAGCCCGAATTCAAAAACGCCAGTTCGCGCAACCGCTGCGAAATGATGTTCGTCTTGAACTCCACCGTCTCACGGAAAATTTCCTTGTCCGGCAAAAACGTGATGAGCGTCCCCGTGTGTTTCGATTTGCCGATGACCTCGAGCTTCTTCATCGTCTTACCGCGCTCGAACTCCATGTGATAAATTTCGCCGTTGCGCGAGACTTCCACCTCAAACCATTCGCTCACAGCGTTCACGCACTTCGCGCCAACGCCGTGCGTGCCGCCGGAAAATTTGTAACCACCCTGACCGTATTTTCCGCCGGAGTGCAGGGTCGTGAGAACCAACTCAACACCGGGAAGACCAGAGTCCTTGTTGATGTCCACCGGAATCCCGCGCCCGTCGTCGCGGATGGAAATGGAACCATCCACATGGATCGTCACGTCAATGTGGTTGCAATGCCCCGCGAGATGTTCGTCCACGGAATTGTCCAGCACCTCGCTCACACAATGATGCAACGCACGCTCATCCGTGCCGCCGATATACATACCGGGTTTCTTGCGGACAGCTTCAAGCCCCTTGAGTTGGGAAAGTTTGGAAGCGTCGTAATTGCCATCGGCAATCTTGTCAGGAGACACTGTTTTTTCTTCAGACGAATCAGCAATACTCGACATAATTATGGTGCAATTCCGGGTAAAATTTGTTGCGGCAACGAATACCAAAAATGTATGGAAATCCGTCCGTTTTCACAATGCGAAACTGAAGCTTTTTTGGACGAAAAACACCATTACTTGTGGGCGATTTAACTTGCTAGGCGGATATGTTGTGGCAGCGGAAAACAGCTTCACGACTTGATGTCGCGCACTTGAAACACCATTGCGCCGATGAGAAAAGCGGTGGCGCTGATCGCTAGCAAGGTGATTTCGGATTGCAGAATTTGCGTCCACTGCGTGGGGCTTTGGAACACCAGCACCCAGCAGTCGAAGTGATGCGTGATGAACCAGTTTTGGTAGGGCTTAAAAAACGGGATGTTCTCCATGACCATGTTGATGAAGAGATACGAGAGCGCCAAAATTGTAGCCGCCGCCGGCTTGATGTTGAAGCACGAGAACATGAACGCCACGGATAATTGCGCCACGGCGTTCGCTGCCACGAACAGCGCGGAGAAAAAATAAAGTTTCACGCCATCCTCCGGCGAAAAAACTCCGAAGGTCTGGAGCAGCGGCGCGAAGACAAACATTCCTTTCCACGGAAAAAGCATCCGCGCAAAACCCAGCGCGACGATATCCAGCGCCAGCACGAGCAGCAGCGAAAAAATAATTCCCGCCAGCCACTTCACCAGCAGCAGCCGGAACCGCGAGATGGGCCGCGACAAAATCATCCGCAGCGTTCCGTCTTCCGCCTCCTTCGCCACGAGATCGCCGCCGACCAGCGCCACATACAGCGGCAGCAGCAGCAAAATTTGCGGCGTCAGCATGATCAACGCGACGGTCAGTGCGGAGATGTAATCCGCCGCGAGATAGCCGTTGCCCGCGAGCATTGTCTCGAATTGATTTTCCCAGCGCGTGTATTTGAACAGCAGCAGCATGACCGTCTGCACCAGCAGAAACGCGCCGAAGCCGATGTAAGTCCGCTTCTTGCCGAAAAGTTTCCAGAGTTCGTTTTTTAGCTGGGCGAAGAACATGGTTAATTTTTCTCCTCTGGTTTCCGTTTGATCAGTCCCAGATAAAAATCTTCCAGCGTCTGCTCGTGCTGCCAGATGCCTTCGACGGAAACATTCGCGGCGACAAGAATCTTCGTTGCTTCGGCAATCGTCCAGCCTTCGCCGAGCGAAATATATTTTCCATCCGCTGCGTCCGTGATGATCCCGCGTTCGCGCAGCAACGTCGTAGCCGCCGCAAAATCCGGCGTCTTGAGTTGCACTCGTCCGCGCGTCGCCTTCACGTCGGCGATGAATCCTTCAAAAACTTTCTGCCCTTGATTCAACACCGCGATGCGCGTGCAGAGCTGTTCCACTTCCGCCAACTGATGCGACGATAGCAAAATCGTCAGCCCCAGTTCGCGATGCAGCCGCGCAATCGTTTGACGCATTTCCGCGATGCCTTCCGGATCGAGACCGTTGCCCGGCTCGTCGAGGATGAGCAATTCCGGCTGCGGCAACAATGCCTGCGCCAGCGCCAGCCGCGCCCGCATTCCGTGCGAATACGTTTTCACTGGCGACCGCTCGCGTCCCGTCAGCCCGACCCAGTCCACGACTTCGCGAATGCGCGCCGCCGAAGTGGGCGCGGTGTAATGGCTCAAGATTTCCAGATTGCGCCAGCCGGAAAGATAATCATAAAACGCGGGCGCTTCAAAAATCGCACCGACTTTTTGCAACGCCTGTGCGCGCTGCGCCGTCACGTCGCGGCCGCAGACCTTCACCTCGCCGCGCGTCGGCCAGACTTGGCCGAGCATCATCCCGATGGCTGTGCTTTTGCCCGCGCCGTTGTGGCCGAGCAGCCCAAACATTTCGCCGCGCGGAACCGCGAGCGTGAGGTCGTTCACCGCGACGCGCCCGCCAAATTTTTTGGTGAGATTGGAAAGCGCGATCATTTTTGCAACGTCCCTTCGATGGCCAGCAGATTTTTGATGTGGCCGTCCGCGTAGAGATAATTCACCGCCTTGCTGGGGCCGCGCGCCGCGTGAAAATTTTCCTTGTCGAAGAATACCGGAATCGCGTGCGGGTCAAAATTCATGCCCAGCACCATCAGCTTGTCCGCGCGCTGGCCATTCAACAGGCTGTTCCACGAATAACTTGAACCCGTCGTCTCAAAAATTTCTGCGTGGTCAGAC
>JBEEMY010000434.1:0-2924 GCA_041192415.1 Verrucomicrobiota bacterium
CAAAAAGAACGTTCGCCTACATTTAGTTCTGACAAATCGGGCATGAACCAAAATTCTAGTATTAGCTTAGGAATCCGATCAGACACGGAATACAAAGTTCTGGATGCTGACGGCAAAGAAATCGCCGCGTCGCATAAACTTGAAAGACTCACCGGCTCGCTGCTGCACCGTTGATCCAGGCAATCGTGGAAGCTGGCCAGAGCGGTGTTTTAGGCATGGGCAAGGTGGTTTCTTTGTGCAGGATTGTTACGAATGCGCAGCGCGTGGCGTCGGAGGAAATTTTCGGGCCTGTGTTGAGCGTGATGACGTTCCGCACGCCGGAGGAGGCGTTCGAGTGCGCGAACAACATCCCCTATGGCTTGAGCGCGGGCGAGTGGACGATTAATGCGCTGGTTTCGCCCCGCATTTTTCGTTTTACACGAGCTTTTCCATTGACCCGTTTTAGGTTGGGCTGATAGTTTCGCCGCCGTTACAAGCAGCAATTATCGGTCAGAAACTCTAAACCCAAACTAAATCAAAATATGAATCCTTCATTCGCGTCGTCGCGGTTAGCTACCCAGATAAATCCTTGGCTGCGTCGAGTTCAACTGACGGCGCTTGCTTTGGTGCTGGCTGCCGCCGAACCGGCTTCGGCTTTGATTTTCAACTTGAACTACGACCCGGACGCGACGTTCACGGCGGCCGGTTTGTCGGCGCAGAACATAATTGATATGAAGGCGGCGAACGCCTATGCCGCCGCGCAGTTCGCAGGTAATTTTTCCGACCCCATCCACGTCAACATTCGGATAACGGCGGTGGCGGGCACTGGCACACTCGGCGCAAGCAGCACCTCGCTCTCACTAGTTTCCCTTGCGAATCTCAAAGCTTCCGCACTGGCGGACGCGACGACTGCGAATGACGCAACGGCTACCGGCGCCGGCGGGTCGCTGTTTTTGGCGGCGGATCCGATTGCCGGAGCCCATAACTTTCTCGTTAGTCGAGCCGAAGCCAAGGCGTTGGGACTCGCTGCCGACAACGCGGTTACCAGCGACGGCACTTTCACTTTTGGCGGCGGATTTAATTACAGTTACGACCCGAACAACCGGGCGGTATCCGGCAAGATTGACTTCATCGGCGTGGCAATGCACGAGATGTCGGAAATCATGGGTCGCATTGGTATCATGGGCGTGGACATTGGTGTTGGCAGCCCGTCTTACATGATGATGGATTTGTTCAGTTATACCGGGGCGGGTGTCCGGGGTTTGAACAACGGTGCGGGTCGGTCATTCTCGTTTGATAACGGCACGACTCTCCTCAAGGGCTTTAATAACGCGAGCGGACTTGGCGGCGATTTGCAGGATTGGGCCAGTGGTGCGAACGACACCTTCAACGCGTTTAGCAGTTCCGGGGTGTTGAATGCGCTCACTTCGGTTGACCTGATAACCATGGACATGCTTGGCTATAACTTCTTCGTTACCCCTGTGCCAGAGCCGTCGTCGAGCGTGCTTGCCCTAGCTGGGATCGCACTGGGTGGCTTGCTCCGCCGGCGTCATCTGGCGAAAAAATAGTTTGCCGCTGGCGGCTCGACTAATTTTGAATTGTAGGCGACTCCGTGAGGGGTCGCCTATTTTGTTTCAGTTTGAGAATGGCGACCGCGTCTCCGACAGCTTTGCGCAACTCAACTCGCTCCGTGTTGATCACTGCCGTAGAGTTCAGCTCGCAACTTCTCTGCGACCTTCAACTAGCGCAGGAATTTTTCCCCGAAATCGGACGGGCGATACTCGACGCGCGGCGGAATTTTTGTGAACACCACGCGCTCGGAAATTCCAGCCTTCGTGAAACGCTTCAGCCGGTCGTTGAGCATCTTGGTTCTGATGCTTTCAGAATCTGGTCGGCCGTATATGTAACATCGCGGCGGCACTGAAATCTGGGAGTTCTATGAATTCGGCCACATGAAGTTCCGCTACGCGAGCACCAATGATTTGCCCATCCAGAAATCCGAATGGAAATTTCGCTGTGAGCGGAAAACCTAGCGCACGCAGGCGCAGCGGGTGGTTGCGCAGGAAATCTTTGGGGCAGTGTTAAGCCATCATCTGTAGGCGACGACGTGAGGCGTCTCTGATTTGTTTTGTTTGCGACTCGTCACCTCGTCTCTTGCAAAAAATTCGAGCACGCGAACAGAATGCTCAATGGCTTGAGCGCAAGCGTGTGGGGTAGCATTGAAAAATAATTCATCCGCGAATCATTTGTTTTGCCAATGTTTTCGGGGTGCAAAGTGAGCGCACTGAAAATAATTTAAAAAAGTTATTGCACATGAAAACATCTCTGATAGATTTCGCGCTCCTCGTCGCCGAAAGGCTTCGCAGGACAGCATTGTTTGCGGACCGATAACTGATTCCCGACAAGGGACAGGATTAATGGCCTGCTAACTCCAAAGTTGCTGTTTGAACAACGTTTGCATTTATGCCCGTTAAAACATTTAGACCGCT
This sequence comes from Verrucomicrobiota bacterium, assembly GCA_041192415.1. Lineage (GTDB taxonomy): Bacteria > Verrucomicrobiota > Verrucomicrobiia > Limisphaerales > UBA11358 > UBA11358. Next base: position 2,469 of record JBEEMY010000434.1, read on the forward strand.
GACGCCGTCCACGCGATACATCACGATCGCGGACTTCAGCGATATTACCAAGACGACGCCGGAGAAGTCCCTCGTCGAAATCCGCAAAAAGACCGGTGGTCGTAATCATTACGGTCGCGTCACGGCTCGCGGCATCGGCGGCGGCCACAAGCAGAAAATCCGCCTCGTGGATTTCAAGCGCAACAAGCACGGCGTCGAAGCGACGGTCGCGGCGATTGAATACGATCCGATGCGCTCCGCGCGTCTCGCGCTCCTTCAATACAAGGATGGCGAAAAAACTTACATCATCGCGCCGGTCGGCATTAAGGTTGGCCTGACGGTTTGCAGCGGGCCGACGGCTCCGCCTGAAGTTGGCAATGCGCTCCCGCTCAAAGCTATTCCGGTTGGTATTGCCATCCACAACATCGAACTCGCTCCTGGTCGCGGTGGACAGATTGTCCGTTCCGCTGGCAGCTC
>JBEEMY010000435.1:0-2919 GCA_041192415.1 Verrucomicrobiota bacterium
AGGTCGCCCGCGTCAGCGCATCCAGCGCGGAGAGCGGCTCGTCGAGCAGCAGGATTTGCGGATCCATCGCCAGCGTGCGCGCTACGGAAACGCGCTGCCGCATGCCGCCGGAAAGTTCGCTGGGCTTTTTGTCGCGTGCGGGGGTGAGGTTCACCATCGCGATGTATTTTTCAACGTGCGCTTGGCATTGCGCGCCGGGCCAATTGGGATTCACGGCTTCGACGGCGAGTAAAATATTTTCAAATACCGTGAGCCACGGCAGCAGCGAGTAGTTCTGAAAAACAATGCCGCGATCCGGGCCGGGGCCGGTGATCTCCAACTCATTCAACTTCGCCGTGCCCGTGTCGGGCTTGAGCAAACCGGCGATGAGTGAGATGAGCGTCGTCTTGCCCGCACCGGAAAAGCCGACGATGGCCACGAACTCACCCTTTTCGACGGACAGGTTGATGTCCTTCAGCACCGACGAGCCGCCGAAACTTTTCGAGACGTTATTTAATTCGAGGTAAGCCACAGGTCAGGCGGTTTTGAATTTCTTTTCGACCACGCTCATCAGCCGGTCGAGGATGAAGCCCACCACGCCAATCGTGACGATGCAGAGAATGATGTGTTCGTAAATCAGCGCGTTGTATTCCTGCCAGAGGAAGCCGCCAACGCCAGGACGACCGGTCAACATTTCCGCCGCCACGATGACCAGCCACGCGATGCCCAAGCTCAAACGAAAACCCGTGAACATATACGGCAGCGACGCGGGAATCAGAACCTTGAACAACGTCTTGGTGCGCGAAAGTTTTAAGACTTTGGCCACGTTCAAATAATCCTGCGGAATCGCGCGCACGCCGACGGCGGTGTTCAAAACCGTTGGCCACATCGAGCAGACGGCGATGGTGAAGAGCGCACCGAGTTCGGAAGCATTTTTTCCCGCGCCCATGAACAGCACGAGTCCGAGCGGCAACCACGCAAGCGGCGAGACGGGCCGCAACACTTGGATGATCGGGTCAAACGCTTTGGTGAACGTCTTGGAGAGACCGAGAAAAAATCCAATCGGCGTGCCGATGATAAGCGCCAGTGCGTAACCTTTCGCCACGAGGATGAGCGAATACCAAGTGAAGCGCAGGATGCCCTGATCCATTTCGCCGCGCTTGGCGAACGGCTCCATGATGTAAGGCTTGCTGGACTCCCAGGTTTTTCCCGGTGTCGGCAAATCGTGCGCCCACGTCGCGCAGGAGATTTGCCAGAGCAACATCACCACTGCCACGCCGATGAGCGGGAGAAACAGCCAGTCAAATTTGAATGATTTCATTTAATTTTTTGTCCCAAAGTTTTCTGCACCCGCGCTTCCAGCACCTGCAACCAGCCGGTCGTGAAACTCGGTTTCAACGCCCGCTGCCAGAGGGAGGATTGGCAAAACGAGCGTTGCCAAACTTCACGGCGGCTGGTTGCAGTGAGAGTCACAAACAACTCAACCTTTCACGGAGTTCACCGCGAAACTTTTTGCATACGCCTCCAGATCACCTGTCGGATCAAACGTCACGCCATCGAACAACGTTTCTTTGTCGTTGTTCAAACCGCCGTGCGCGTAGCCGATTTCCTTCATCGCGTCTTCGTAAATGTCCGTGCGCATGACTTGCTTCGTGATGCCTTCGTAATCCGGCGCGCTCTTGACCAAGCCCCAGCGGCGGTATTGCGAGAGGAACCATTTCGCAAATTTCGGCTGTGGATAATTGCAGTTGCGCGCGCTGAAGCTCATGTAGTTCGCGTCTTCCTTGGTGCGGCCATCGCCGTAATCGTAGTGACCTTGCAACCGTCCGAGAATCGTCTTCGGATCGCAATTGATGTAGGTCGGCTTGCTGACGATTTCCGCCTGCTCCGGGCGGTTTTCCATCACGTCCAACCACACGCTCGCTTCGTGGAGCGCTTTCAAAACCGCCTTCACCGTCTTCGGATTTTTGTCGGCAAACTCGGCGAGGAACGCGCAGACTTTTTCCGGATGATCTTTCCAGATGTCCTGCGTGGAGACGGAGGTGAAACCAATTTTATCATTGATGGCGCGGGCGTTCCACGGTTCGCCCACACAGAAGCCGTCCATCTTGCCAATCTTCATGTTCGCCACCATCTGCGGCGGCGGCACGGTGATGAGCGAAACATCGGTATCGGGATTGATGCCGCCAGCGGCGAGATAATAGCGCATCCACATCGCGTGCGTGCCCGGCGGAAAGGTCATCGCAAACGTGAGTGGCTCGCCGAGACTCTTGGCCTGCTTGACGAATGGCAACAACGCTTTCGGGTCTGCGCCAACTTTGCCCTTCCACTCGGATTTCAAAGTGATCGCCTGGCCATTGCGGTTCAGCAACCACGGAACGATCATCGGCTTCTTCGGCGAACCGGCGAGCCCCATCGTCGAGGCGAGCGGCATACCGAGCAACATATGCGTGGCTTGAATCGTGCCGCTGGAAAGATTGTCGCGGATGGCCGCCCAGTTCGCGCCCTTGGTCACGGTGGACGCTATGCCATATTTTTTGAACAATCCTTTTTCGTGCGCGATGACGATGGGCGAACAATCCGTCAGCGCAATCATGCCGAAGTTGAGCGCGGCGGTTTCCGGTGCGTCGCTGGCGTAAGCGGTTCCGACCCAGCCTTTCGGCAGGCCGGCAAACAACGCGGTGAGGGTCGCGCCCTTCATGGCTTTGCCGAGAAAGGAGCGACGGGAAAGTTCAGTGGAGTTGGTTTTGGTATTCATATTATTTTCTGCTCATGCGAAGGTCGCCATAGCCGCAAAGGATTCATTAATTTCTTCTTTGCGTCCTGCGCGCCCTTTGCGTGAGGTTTCTTTTTTGGTGGTTGAACTACGGAGTTGCTTGGCTGCTTCAAAAATGTCCGGGCGGAAAATTTTCTTGGCGAAGGCGAAGTTGAGCGCCGCCG
>JBEEMY010000436.1:0-2915 GCA_041192415.1 Verrucomicrobiota bacterium
GGAAGAATGTTTCTCGTGGACACGCAGCAAGGCCGCATCATCGCGGACGAGGAACTAAAGAAAAAATATTCTAGCGCGCAGCCGTATCAAGCGTGGCTGGATGAGCATCACGTCCTGCTCGAAGAATTGCCCGAACCGTCGCAGCACACCGAACCCGCCCACCGCAAGGTGTTGCAGCATCAGCAGGCGTTCGGTTACACGTTCGAGGACTTGCGTTTCATCATCGGCCCGATGGCGAACGACGGTGTGCAGCCGCTCGGCTCAATGGGCACGGACACGCCGCTCGCGGTTTTGTCGCAGAAGCCGCAGTTGCTCTATAATTATTTCAAGCAACTCTTCGCGCAGGTGACGAATCCGCCGATTGATCCCATTCGCGAAGAGATTGTTACCGCCACGCACACGATGGTCGGCTCGCGCGGCGGCTTGCTGAATCCTACGGCAGAAAGCTGCGCGCTCATTCGCTTGGAGCAACCGATTCTCACCAACGAAGAATTGGACAAACTGCGTTTCATTGACCGCGCCGGTTTCAAAGCCGAGACGCTTTCCATTTTGTTCAAAGCCGCTGACGGCGTGAAAGGTCTCGAAGTCGCGCTGGAAAAATTATTCACCGCCGCTGATGAAGCTATCCGCGACGGCGCGAATATTTTAATCCTGTCTGACCGAGGTGTTTCGTCCGAGATGGCGCCGATTCCTGCGCTGCTTGCGACCGCCGGCCTGCATCATCATCTCATCCGCACTGGCACGCGCGGACGCACCGGCCTCGTGTTGGAATCCGGCGAACCGCGCGAGGTGCATCACTTCGCGTTGCTCATCGGCTACGGTTGCAGCGCGATCAATCCGTATCTCGCCTACGAATCCATTGATGATCTCATCAAGGAAGGGTTGTTGCTCAAGACCGACCACAAGACGGCGGTGAAGAAATTCATCAAGGCCGCCATCAAGGGCGTTGTGAAAACGATGGCCAAGATGGGCATCTCCACGGTGCAAAGTTATCGCGGCGCGCAAATCTTTGAAGCTGTTGGTATCAACCGCGAGGTCGTGGAAAAATATTTCACCTGGACGCCGACGCGGATTCAAGGCATTGGCCTCGACGTGATTGCCGAGGAAGCGCTCGCGCGTCATCGCCGCGCGTTCCCGCCCACGCCCGTTAATCCTGAACTCGAAGCGGGCGGCCAATACCAGTGGCGCGACGGCGGGGAACAGCACTTGTTCAATCCGCAGACGATTCACAAATTGCAGACCGCCTGCCGCCTCGGTAGCGAAAAAATTTACCGGGAATACGCCGACCTCATCAACGACCGCGCGAAATCGCTTTGCACGTTGCGCGGCTTGCTGGACTTCAAGTTCGACACCGCGATTCCGCTCGAAGAAGTGGAATCCGTCGAGAGTATCGTGAAGCGTTTCAAGACCGGCGCGATGAGCTACGGTTCGATTTCCAAGGAGGCGCACGAGACGCTCGCCATCGCGATGAACCGCCTCGGCGGACGCAGTAACACCGGCGAAGGCGGCGAAGACCCGTTGCGCTACACTTGGACGAATGAACAAGGCGACTCGAAAAATTCCGCGATCAAGCAGGTTGCGAGCGGACGTTTCGGTGTGACGAGTCATTATCTCGTCAACGCGAAGGAACTTCAGATCAAGATGGCGCAGGGCGCGAAGCCCGGCGAAGGCGGCGAACTACCCGGCAAAAAAGTTTTCCCGGAAATTGCCAAGACGCGCGGCACGACGGCAGGCGTCGGACTCATTTCACCGCCGCCGCATCATGACATTTACTCCATCGAAGATTTGGCGGAGTTGATCCACGACCTCAAGAACGCCAACCGCACTGCGCGCGTCAGCGTCAAGCTCGTCGCCGAAGTCGGCGTCGGCACGATCGCCGCCGGTGTTGCCAAGGCACACGCGGATGTGGTTTTGATTTCCGGTCACGACGGTGGCACGGGCGCCTCGCCGCTCTCGTCCATCAAACACGCGGGTGGCCCGTGGGAACTCGGCTTGGCCGAAGCGCACCAGACGCTCGTGTTGAACGGACTTCGCAGCCGCATCTATGTCGAAGCGGATGGACAATTAAAAACTGGCCGCGACGTGGCGATTGCTGCGTTGCTTGGCGCGGAAGAATTTGGTTTTGCCACCGCGCCGCTCGTCGTGATGGGTTGCATCATGATGCGCGTCTGCCATCTGAACACCTGCCCCGTCGGCGTCGCCACGCAAGACCCGCGCCTCCGCAAACGTTTCACCGGCGAGGCAGATCACGTTGTGAACTTCATGCGCTTCATCGCCATGGAACTCCGCGAAATCATGGCCAAGCTCGGTTTCAAAAAACTTGAGGACATGGTTGGCCGCACCGACAAATTGATCCCGTGGAAAGCCATCGACCATTGGAAAGCCAGCGGCCTCGACCTCACGCCGATTTTGCATCGCCCCGACATGGGCGCGGATGTCGGACGTTTCCGTTCGGAAGATCAAGATCACGGTTTGGAAAAATCTTTGGACGTGACGAAACTTTTGGAGATTTGCAAACCCGCGATTGAGCGCGGCGAAAAAGTTCGTGCCGAGCTATCAATTATCAACGTGAACCGCGTGGTCGGCACGATTGTCGGCAGCGAGATCACGAAGAAGCACGGCCCGGCGGGATTGCCGGAAGATACGGTGCATCTGAAATTCAACGGCAGCGCCGGTCAGAGTTTTGGCGCGTTTATCCCCAAAGGTGTAACGCTGAAACTAGAAGGCGATGCCAATGACTACATTGGCAAGGGGTTGAGTGGCGGCAAAATCATTCTCTATCCATCATCTGCTGCTACTTTTGTAGCTGCTGAGAACGTGATTGTCGGGAATGTGGCACTGTATGGAGCCACCAGCGGCGAGGTCTACATTAGCGGCATGGCTGGTGAGCGTTTCTGTGTGCGCAACTCTGGGGT
>JBEEMY010000437.1:0-2908 GCA_041192415.1 Verrucomicrobiota bacterium
GGAATGATTTCATCCGTGCGGTTCAAACCCGGATGCGCCATGACCGCTAGGCCACCGGCTTGGTGAATCAGATCCACGCTTTCGAGCGCGGACATTTTGGTTTTTGGAACCCACGCGGGCCGGCCTTTTTTGAGATACTTTTCAAACGCCTCGTCCAGATTGCCGATGAGTTTTTCCTTCACCAGCGTGCGCGCGACGTGCGGGCGTCCGGGCGACTTGCAATTCGCCAGCGCAAAAACGGCTTCGGCCTTGAGCGGGACGCCAACCTTGTTCAGCGCCGCACACATTTCGTAGATGCGGTTCTGGCGGTCGGCCTGAAATTTGGCGATGCGTTCCAGCCATACCGCGTTTTGCGTGTCGAGAAAATAGCCGAGAACGTGAACCTCCGTGTCCTCATGCTCGGCGGTGAGTTCTGCGCCGGGGATGAATTCCATCAGCACCTTGGCGCACGCCGCCGCCGCGCGGGCGCAGCCTTCAACGGTGTCGTGGTCGGTGAGGGCGATGCAGGCCAGACCTTTGTTCTGCGCGTGCAACACCAGTTCCTCCGGCGTGAACGTGCCGTCGGAAAATTGCGTGTGCAGATGGAGGTCGGCGAATTTCATTGCTGGCCGCGAGCCGGGCGCAGGATTTCCCCGCGCACTTTGTCCAAGATTCCATTGACGAATTTGCCGCTGTCCTCCGTGGAAAATTTCTTCGCGATGTCCACCGCCTCGTTGATGCTCACCACCGGTGGAATGTCCTCGCGGTGGAGCATCTCGTAGATTGCCAGCCGCATGATGTTGCGATCCACGGCGGCGATGCGGTGAAAGTCCCAGTTCTTCGCGTAGCTTTTAATTTTTTCATCAATGGCATCGCGGTGCTCGATTACGCCCTTGATGAGCGGGTCAGCAAAGAGCCTCGTCGCGGCCTCCTCGACGGTGGGCGGCGGCAGTTCAATGACTTCGCCCCACTTGGCCACGCCGGATTTTTCGTCCTCGATGGCGGCCGCGCGTTGAGAATTCCAGAACGTAGCCAGCTCCAACTCAAGGTCGGCTGGCGGATTCAGGTCATGCTGAAACAGAAATTGAACGGCGCGTTCGCGCGCCTCGCGTCTTTTACCCATAGCCCGCATCATGCCGCAAAAAACACCGGCGGGAAATTAAAAACTGCGGGCGATCAGCGTCCGCCAACTGTGGGCGGGCGGGCTTTGACCTTGTTTTACATGGTAGAAACCACTATTTACCGCCTGACATTTTATGAATCCGAGCGCCATCGAGGGACATCTCACGTTAGTTCTCATCCAGTGGATGATCATCATCGCCGCCGCCTATTTTTTCGGGCGGCTGGGGAAAAAATTTCTGCACCAGCCGCTGGCCGTCGGCGAAATTGCGGCGGGCATCATCTTGGGGCCGTCGGTGCTGGGCCTGTTCTGGCCGGCCGACTGGCCGGTGATTTTCCCCAAAGAGACGCAGACCTCCATGCAACTGCTCGGCAAGCTCGGCCTGATTTTTCTGCTGTTCCAAGTCGGGATGGAATTTGATTACAGCCACCTGCGCTCAAAATCCAAGACGGTCACGGCGGTTTCATTGCTCGGCATTCTTGCGCCGGTCTTGTGCGGGCTGGCCATCGGGCCGTGGCTGCATGAGAAATTTGCACCCGCCACGCCAAAGTTTGGCTTCATGCTTTTCTTCTGCATCGCGCTGTCCATTTCCGCGCTGCCTATCATGGGGCGAATTCTTTTGGAAATGAAACTGGAGCGCACCGCCATCGGCGCGATGGCCATCAGCGCGGCGGCGATTGATGACGTCATCGGCTGGCTCATGCTCGGTGTGGCCACGGTGCTGACGACGACCGGCTTTGTCTGGAAACCGTTTCTCCTGCAACTCGCGGGCATCACCGTCTTTTTTCTGGCACTGCAAAAAATTGTGGGGCCGGCACTGCGGAAATTGTGGCGGCAGCGGACAGCGGACGCGGAGGAAAAAGGAATGCCCAATTCCTTTCTCGCGCTGCTGCTCATCGGCCTGTTCGCCTGCGGACTCATCACGCATTACCTCGGCATCTTTGTCATCTTCGGCGCATTTCTTTTTGGAACGTGCCTGCATCAGGAGGCGAGCCTGGTGAAAGCGTGGCGCGACCGTTTTTCCGGCGTGGTGCTGGTGGCGTTCGTCCCGATTTTTTTCACGAACACCGGCTTGAACACGCACATCGGCTCGCTCGGCAGCGCGGAAGCGTGGCTAGCGTGCGCACTGGTTTTGGTCGCGGCGGTCGCGGGCAAACTGGGAGGTTGCTTTCTGGGTGCGAAGCTCACCGGCTCCACCAACCGCGAGGCCGGCAGCATCGCTGCGCTGATGAACACGCGCGCCTTGATGGGACTCATCGCCATCAATGTGGGGCTGGAATTAAAACTTCTGACCCCGGCTTTGTTCACGATGCTCGTCATCATGTGTCTGGTGACAACGGCGATGTGCGGGCCACTGCTACGCTGGTGGCTGCCGGTGGAAGTGAAAAAGCTCGTGCCAAAATGAAACCGTCGGCCCACGCCCCGGCCACGGGTTAAATTTTTTTCTGCAAAGTTTCCCCCTCACCGCGACTCCGCTACACTGCGCGGCTTGAAATGATGGATGCCCGCGTCAACGAAATCCGCCAGCTCCTGCCCCAGGCCATGTTGCCCGACTGGGTGCGGCTGGGCGGACGCATGGTGCGATTGCTCCGCGACCAACATCATCCGCAGACGCACGAAAAACTGCTGCAACGGATTCACGAACAAGTCCTCGCCTCCGTGCGGCGGCGCGAGGAGCGGCAGGCGAATGTTCCGAAAATTTCTTATCCGCCGGACTTGCCCATCACCGCGCGCAAGGACGACATCGTCGCCGCCATCCGCGCGAATCAAGTCGTGGTCATCGCGGGCGAAACCGGTTCCGGCAAGACC
>JBEEMY010000438.1:0-2907 GCA_041192415.1 Verrucomicrobiota bacterium
CCGGTTTGGCACCTCGATGTCGGCTCATCGCATCCTGGGGCTGGAGAAGGTCCCAAGGGTCCGGCTGTTCGCCGGTTAAAGCGGTACGCGAGCTGGGTTCAGAACGTCGTGAGACAGTTCGGTCCTTATCCACTGTGGGCGCAGGAAACTTGAGGGGTTCTAACCTTAGTACGAGAGGACCGGGTTAGACGCACTTCTGGTGTGGCAGTTGTTCCGTCAGGGGCATCGCTGCGTAGCCATGTGCGGAAGAGATAAGCGCTGAAAGCATCTAAGTGCCAAGCTCATCCCAAGATATTGTTTCCCGGAGCGTAAGCTCCCTAAAGACCACGGGCAGACCACCCGTTTGATAGGTTGGAAATGTAATTGCCGCGAGGCATTAAGTTGACCAATACTAATCGGTCGTGCGGCTTGATTGCTTCCTTTTTGGAATGCAATTTCAACTCGCGAATTGTAAGCCAATAGGCTCTTATGTGTAGTTTTCAATGAACTGCCGAGATTTCGGATGTGATCTTTTATTAATTTTGCACGTCAAATGCGTGCTTTTATTTTGGTGGCATTACCGCAGTGGCCCGACCCGTTCCCATTCCGAACACGGACGTCAAACGCTGCTTGGCCGATGGTAGTGGTTGTATAGCTTCCGCGAGAGTAGGTAGCCGCCAGTCTTTCCAAAAAGGGTTTTAGTGATTAAACACTAAAACCCTTTTTTGTTTTAGGGGGGGTTATTAGCTGTTTAGGAAATTCGCGCCTAATCAGCGCAAAGAAACTTCTTTGGGGTGCTGGATTGCTCGATATTAAGTTATCGCTGTGTTGCTATTGATTGGAGGCGATAAGCGTCTTGTCTGAAGTGGTTTTTACAAGTTTTCTGTTCTGAATTTCACTAAAAGTGTTGTGGTTTTGCAAAGTCTTTAACATTTTTCGTCCGATCTTGATAGCCTTTGCTCTGCCTTGAATAAATTTTGGCAACTCCTTGAAATTCCCTACCACAACATAAACAAATTTTGTCCGGGATTGAGCAGTTTTCGTTGGCGGGTGATTTGGTTTGGACAAAAACTATCCACTTGTCTCAGAATATTGAATTATTTTTGGCCCAATGTGAACATGTTGACAGGTGAGTGGATGACTTTGGTCAGGGGCATTTGGCTTCTTCAGTTTGATGGGGACAGCAAAAAGCGGCTGGAAATTTTCCAGCCGCTTTTGAATTAAGCTGTTTTACTCGAAGTTAACGTCGTTTATTTCGCGCCCACCAAATATCCGAACCGTTTCTTAAAATTTTCCGCTGTCATCTTGATGACTGCGCCAAGTTTAGCGAGCTGCTTGGCGTCCTCGAAATCTTCGCGTTCGAGGCGGATCATGTAAGCTTGGGCGCATTCAAAGGCTTCGCCGTCTACGTTGACGCGGCGGTTTTGCATGCGGCCAGTCTTGGGGTCGAGCATATCATCGAACGGCAATGGGTTCATCTTGCCGTCTATGAAGCTGATGATGGCGCCGAACTTTTCCGCGTCCGGCGAGCGGAGAAATTTCACCGCCGCGTAACCGAGGTCGCGGGTGTATTCCGCATCAAAGGGAATCGGGTCGGCGCAACGGAGTTCGTAGCCGAGATCCTTGTCAATGAAAGCCATCTTGATACCGAGATTTTCCAGACGCACGGTCAAAAGCTCTTTCATCAGGCGACCAAATTCAATTTCGCCCAAACGCAGATGGCCGTGGTCGTCGCGCACCATTTTGCCGAAGCGTTCAAGTTGGCCTTCGGGCAGCGCGGCGACCAGACCTTTTTCGCCGAGCGATTCAATCAGACCTTCTGCGAGCACCACCAAGCCATAGTTGGAGCCTTCTGCCTTTCGCTTGATGATAGAGCCGATGATGATGTCGCAAACTTCATCCACAGTGACTTGCCGTCCGCGAAATTCTTCGGAGATGATTGCGAGCGTGGCGGCTGAAGCCTTGGCAATACCGAGCGCCAGATGTCCCGCTGCGCGGCCCATGCTGATGATGAGATACCAGCGCGAAGTGGTGCGGGCGTCTTCAATCAGGTTGCGAACGATTTGCACGCCGTAGTGGCGCGCAGTTTCGTAGCCGAACGTCGGTGCGGTTCCCGGCAGCGGCAAATCGTTATCAATTGTCTTGGGAACGTGCGCGACTTTGATTTTGCCGCCGCTGCGTTTCGCAACGTGGCTCGCAGAAAATGCCGTGTCATCGCCGCCGATACTGACGAGCGCGGTGATGCCTAATTTTTCAAACACAGTAAAAATATTTTTCATCTGCTCCTCGGACTTCGTCGGGTTCGTGCGCGCGGTGCCGAGAATAGAGCCGCCTTTGATATGGATGTCCTTCACGTCGCGAATGGACAACGGCTTGATCTGCGTGGTGTCACCCGCCGCGATGTGCTTGAAGCCGTCGCGGAAGCCGATGACTTCGTAGCCTTGATTGATGCCCTCAATCGTGGCTGCCGCAATCACGCCGTTCAATCCGGGTGCCGGACCGCCACCGACCAAAATTCCCAACCGACCTTTAGTGCTCATGTGTTTGTGATGCTTGGTTGCTAGCTGCAAGGGATTGCATCCTGCCCGTGCAATCGAAAAAATTCAATTCCATTCTGCGCCCACACAAACCACAATTAGCGGAATGCAACGCGCCGTGTTTCTTGACCGTGATGGGACGCTCATCGTGGAAAAAAATTATCTGCACAAGCCGGAAGAGGTTGAAATCTTCTCCGGCGCAGGCGCGGCGTTGAAAAAACTTTGCGCTGCGGGTTTCCGACTCATCATGGTCACGAATCAGTCGGGCATCGGGCGCGGTTATTACACGTTGGCGGATGCCGAGCGTGTGAACGAACGCGTGGTCAGTGACCTCACCCGCGAAGGTGTGCGCTTTGAGAAATGTTACATCGCACCTGAAGCGCCTGACCAG
>JBEEMY010000439.1:0-2903 GCA_041192415.1 Verrucomicrobiota bacterium
AACACCGGGAACATCCACGGAAACAGATTTGGCTTTGCGAAAGCTCGGCACGTTCGCCACGGAGACTTTGCCGTTCGCGTGCAGCGTGGCGGTGACGATACCGACGGGCGTTTCAATTTTATGCTCGCCCGGTTTGATTCTTCCGAGATGCGCCAGCGTGGCCACAAGACCAATCGTGCCGTGACCGCACATCGCTAGGACACCGACGTTGTTGAAGAATATCACGCCGCAGACACAAGCCTTGTCCGCCGGCTCGACGAGCAGCGCGCCGACCAATACGTCCGAGCCACGCGGCTCATTGACCACGGCGGAACGAAACTGATCATGCCGCTCGCGGAAAATTTTCAACCGCTCTGCAACCGTTCCGCCGCCGAGATCAGGCCCGCCCGCGATGACCACGCGCGTCGGCTCACCGCCGGTGTGAGAGTCTATGATCTGGATGCGTTTCATTTTGATTTATTTGATGCCGGGCATTAACCGGCGAATGAGCGGTGAAAATACCAGCAACAGCAATCCGCCGCCGCCGGCGATGAGCGCGACGTGTAAAAACTGCGTGGGCATATTGGCCGATTGCTCGCCGCTCATGCCGCCCGCGAGCAGGCCGGCGAGCAGATTGCCGAGCGCGCTGGCCAGAAACCAGATGCCCATCGTCTGGCCGCCCAGCCGCGGTGGCGACAATTTCGTGACGGCGCTCAAGCCAACGGGGCTTAAGAAAAGTTCGCCGAAGGTGTGCAGCAGGTAAGTCAGGCAGAGCCACAGCCCGCTGACCTTGCCGATGGTGAGTGCGTTGCGCGCCGCAAAATACATCACGAAAAAACCAGCGGCGAGCAGCAGCAGCCCGGCGGCAAATTTTGTGGCGAGCGACGGCAAAATGTTGCGCCGCGCCAGGCCGAGCCAGAGCAGCGAAATCGGCACGGCGAGCACCAGAATGAGCAGCGCGTTGAGAGATTGAAACCAACTGGCCGGCATTTCCCAGCCGAAGAAAACGCGCCGCGTGTAAGTTTCGCCGAACAGGTTCATCACCGAGCCAGCCTGTTCAAATCCCGACCAGAACAAGGCCGAGGCGAAGAACAAAATCATCACGACTACGAGCCGTTTTTTTTCAAAGCCTTCCAGCTTGGCGAGCAGAAATGCCCACGCAAACCACAACGCGGCGACGCTGACGATTACCACGCTCGTGCGTTGCGCCAGCACCACCGGATTGATGACGATGACGCCGCTGAAAACCAGCGCGACCACCGTGAAGATGAGTGCGAGCGCAGCCATCACCCACGCCCAATCACGCCGAGGATTTTTGCTGGGAGCTGCCGGATGCAATCCCGCCGCACCGAGATGGTGGCGGGTTTTTGCATATTGAATGACGCCCAGCACCATGCCCACACCGGCGGCGGCAAAACCGTAGTGCCAGTTCAACCGTTCACCAAGAAAGCCGCAGACGATCGGCCCGATGAACGCGCCGAGGTTCACGCCCATGTAATACAGCGTGAAGCCCGCATCGCGCCGCGCGCCACCTTCGGGATACAACTGGCCGACCAACGTGCTGGCGTTCGGCTTGAGTAACGCCGTGCCCAGCACAATAAAAAGCAGTCCGATAAAAAACGTGCTCCGACCCGGAATCGCCAGCGTGAAGTGACCCACCGCAATGATGCAACCGCCGACGAACACCGCGCGTTGCGGGCCGATGAGCCGATCGGCAATCCACCCGCCCGGCAAAGTCACCAGATAAACCGCGCAGGTGTAGAGTCCGTAGATTGCGCCCGCCGTGGCTGCATCCATGCCCAGTCCGCCGCGAAGGGTTTCCGCCGTCATGAAAAGAATGAGCAGCGCGCGCATCCCGTAGTAACTCATGCGCTCCCACATCTCCGTGAAGTAAAGCGTGTAGATGCCGCGCGGATGGCGCGGAGCAACGGCTATATTCCCGTCGGGCTGGCTTTCGTTGGGCATGGCAAAATAAATTTCCAGTTCACTGCGGCGGCGCGAGTTTTGCCCGCACCAGTTCCGGCAAAAATTTCGGCGGCACGGACGCGGTGGACAGCACGGCTTCGTGGTAACGGCTCAAATTAAATCCATCACCCAGCTCGCGTTCCATCTGCTGATGCAACCGGTAATGCGCCATGCGGCCGACGAAGTAAGTGCTCAACTGCACCGAGCTTTGCTTCGCGCGGATGATTTTCAACTTGGCCTCGCCTTCCGATTGAAAGGCGTCCGCCGTCAGAAATTTCATCGCCTCGGCATCCGTCATCCGCGTGCAGTGCATTTGATAATCCAAAATAGAATTAGCCACCGCGCGCAGATAAAATTTCAACTGCATCAACCGCAGCCGCAAATCGCCGCCGCCGTAACCTTCGTTCAGCATCGTGACCTCGCCATAGACCGCCCAACCCTCGATATACGCGCCGGAGCCGAGCACGCGGCGGATGAGCGACGGATGACGGTTGGCGGATTCGAGCTGCACATAATGCCCCGGATACGCCTCGTGGATCGTGAGGATTTGCAGCATGTGCCGGTTGTATTCTTCGAGAAAACTTTCGACCTGCTTCGGCGTCCAGTCGGCGGGCGGCGGGCTGATGGCGTAAAAACTTTTGGCCGACGGATCCAGCGGCGGCGCGTTGTCGAGATACGCGAGCGAATTGCCCCGGCGAAATTCCGGCATCTCAATCACGTCACAATGGTCCGGCTCCGGCAGCGGCAGATATTTTTTTTCGCGGATGAACGTCTTGATTTTTTCCACCGTTGCCCGCGCATCGGCCACAAGGTTCGTGGCGTCACCGTGTTCTTGGTTCACGGCGGCGATGACTTGCGTAATGGTTTCGCGGCGACCAGCGTCATCGTCTGGCGGAAAATTTTTGCTGGGAAAATATTGCGGCCAAAGCTGGCGGGCGACGACGTAAAGCTCATTGTGA
>JBEEMY010000440.1:0-2903 GCA_041192415.1 Verrucomicrobiota bacterium
TGATCATCATCCCCGCCTTTTCCGTCGGGCGCACGCAGCAGATCGTTTATGTGCTGCACGAACTCGTCTGCGCCGGCAAGTTGCCGCGCGTCCCCATCTTCGTGGACAGCCCCTTGAGCGCCAAGGCCAGCGACGTTTATTCGCGCCACCGCGACATCCTGCGCCCTGACCTCGACGCCACGCTCTGCGGCGGCGACCGCCCGTTCGAGATGGCCAACCTCACCTACATCACCGACGCCGAGGAATCCAAGAAGCTCAATGACCGGCACGAACCCATGATCATCATCAGCGCCTCCGGCATGTGCGAAGCCGGGCGCATCCGCCATCATCTCAAGAACAACATCGCCGACAAAAAAAACCTCCTCCTCTTCATCGGCTTCTGCGCCGAAGGCACGCTCGGCTCCATGATTGTGAACGGGAAGACACCCGTGAACATTTTTGGCGATCCCTGCGATGTGCGCGCCAAGGTCGTCTCCCTCGACACCTATTCCGGCCACGCCGACAAGAATGAATTGAAGGCCTACGTCCAGCGGCTTTCCGGCAGCTTCAAAAAAATCTTCTGCATCCACGGCGAAGAACCGCAATGCCTCGCCCACGCGGAAACCTTGCGCGCGATGAAACCGAACGCGCAGGTCATCGTGCCGGAATACAAGCAGACGGTGGAGATTTGAGGCCTCACCGTTCCACGTCCGGCGGTGAGATGACCTGATGGCAGCCCCGTTTTGCCATGTGGCGAAGCCAATTCACCCTGTAGCAAGGTGATTTCACCACATCGGGAAGCCATTTTACCATGTAGCGGAGTCATTCCCCCACATGGCAAACTCGCGTCACCATGTGGCAAAGTCGTTTTACCACATGGAAAACTCATTTCTCCACATAGCGAAGTCATCCCACCACATGGAGAAGTCGCCCGACCATGTAGTAAAGTCATTCCGCCACATGGTAACCTGACTTCGGAAGATGGTTTTTCCGCTAAAATTGAAGAAAACCCGTGTTTTCTGACAGAAACCGGCGAAAACCAAGATTATCATGCCGGAATACAGACAGGCGGTGGGGATTTAACTATTTTGCCGCTGGGTAAAAATGAAGCGCGTTGGTTCGAGTAAATCCAGCGGCAACCAGCAACTCAACTTGTTTCTGGCTGAACTCCAGCCAGTCCTCGTCGCGAATTATCTGCATCGAACCGTCAAGCAGACATGCTTCGCGCAAAGGATGTCCCCACGGAGAACGTCCATGGTCGCCGCCCCTGCAGGAATTACGGTCGAAGAGAATACAAAGCTGCGAATCGTTTGTTTCGCAGAGGCCTTGAATATAAACGCGGGTGCAGCGTTCTTCGCGCACGACGGCATGATTTTCCAAAGCCTCCTTGAGGTATTTGCCGTCATCGCCCGGCGCACACAGGCACTCCACAAAGCCACCCAGATAATCATTTGTTGAATTGCTCCCGGCCAATTGCAGCAGCGCATCACCAAAACCGTTCGTGCTGTAAGGTAATTGCCCGAAATGTTCGCTTGAATACATCATGAACGCACTACCAGCTTGCTTAAGGCAGTGCCGATGCGTTGTTTTCCCAACCAAGACTAAAAACGAAACGAGACAAACGAATGATACGATCAAACCTACAGCCAAAAACTTGATGAACTTAATATTCATCAAGTTCAATTCCTGAAATTCCCAAACTGCACCGCCACGGGAAAATTATGTGCCCGCACGGCGGCGTTGTCAGGCGGGTTGAAGCTCGCGGATATGGCTGATCTCTCGCTGGCTAGTTGAACGAACATGAAGCTGATTCAGCCGCTCTAGCGAGAGGTTGGCAAGTTCAAACTTTGAAACGCTGCGTCCGGCAAAACCGTTGACTCTCCGGCTTGCCGCTTTAGAATCCGCCGGTAATCAGGCCGACCGAGATTGAAATTCTTTTTTTGAACAGCCTGTGGGCTAATCTCCTCGAAGCCCAAGCCCTCGAACATTTATTTACAACGCGTGAAAGCCAAACTGTCCGTCTCGAATCCTGACCAATCCAAACTCGCCGGCCCCTTCTGGCCGCTCGTCATCATCGCCGTCGCCATCGCCGCGTTGTTCTGGCGCAGCTTCCTGCCGGAATACGTCCACTTCTCCAACGACGGCCCGCTCGGCGCGCAGAGCGTAAATTTCGCCGAACTGCCCGGTGGCTTCACTGGGATGTGGGATGACCTCAACCTCATTGGCGCGAACGCTGGCACGGCGGGGCCGGGTGTTTCTGCCGCCATCCGCGCGTTTTTTGGCGCGGTGGGTTTCGCCAAATTTTACCAGCCGTTCGCGCTGTTCCTGCTTGGTGCGGGCGCGTGGCTTTTTTTCCGCGCGTTGAAATTCACGCCGGTGGCCGCGCTGCTGGGCGGTTTGGCGACGGCGTTGAACACGGCATTTTTCGCCGGTGCGTGCTGGGGCGTGGCCTCGGCGGAAATCGCCATTGGTTTTGATTTTTGCGCGCTCGCCCTCGTGATGTCGAATGACGCTGCCACGCCGTTGCGGCTGCGGCTGCTGCGGCTGGCGCTCGCCGGTTTTTGCATCGGCGTGAACGTGATGGAAGCGGCGGATGTCGGTGCGCTGTGCAGCATTTTTGTAGCGGGCTATATTTTTTACAAAAATCTCGCGGAGCCGACCGGCACGCTGGCGGCGAAAATGTTTCGCGGAATCTGGAACGTGGCAATCGTAGCCGTCTGTGCGGGATTCCTCGCAGTGCAAGTCGTCACGGCGTTGGTGGGTCAGGGCTTCACCACTGCGGGTGCGGTGGCCAATCAAGAAAGTCCCCAGGCGCACTGGGACTGGGCGACGCAATGGAGTTTGCCCAAGGCCGAAACGCTCGGCGCAGTTGTGCCGGGATTGTTTGGCAACCGCATGGACACGCCGAATAAAATGTTGCCGAA
>JBEEMY010000441.1:0-2901 GCA_041192415.1 Verrucomicrobiota bacterium
TCTCGATCTTCATCGGTTTAATTACACCTGGCCGAGCGTGATGCTCGGCGTCATCGCGCACGTCATCGTCTTGGTGGTCGGCTGGCTGGCGAGCTTTGGTTTTCCCGCGCCGGAAAAAATCACGCGCGAGATGACGCTGTGGGGGTGGTTGGAGAAGCGGAAAACCTTGAAAGGCGTGAACGCATGAACATCGTTACGCTCCTCCAACCGGCGCGGATTGTTTTCGGCAACGGCTGTGCGATTCAATCCGTTGAATTCCTCGCGCAACGCGGCGCAAAGTGCGTGCTGCTGGTCACGTGCAAATCCGTGCGTCCGCAAATTAATTTGCTCATTGAGGCACTGGAAAAATCTGGTTGCGAGGTCATTGAATCCGGTTTCATTCCCGCCGAACCGACGCTTAATTTTTTCGAGACGGCGCTGCAAGTCGCGCGCCGAGCCAAAGTGGATTCCGTCCTCGCCGTCGGTGGCGGCAGCGTGATTGATGTGGCGAAACTGATTGCGGCCCTCACCGACAGCCCGCAAAAAATCTCGGATGTTTTCGGCATCAACTTGCTCGCCTCGCGCAAACTCACGCTGGTCTGTCTGCCAACGACGGCGGGAACCGGCGCAGAAGTTTCGCCCAACGCAATTCTCCTGGATGAAGCGAGCGAATTGAAAAAAGGCGTCGTGAGTCCGCACCTCGTTCCCGACGCGGCGTTCATTGATCCGCTGTTGACGGTGAATGTTCCGCCGGATGTGACGGCGGCGACGGGCCTCGACGCGCTCACGCATTGCATCGAAGCCTACGCGAATAAATTCGCGCACCCCATCGTGGACAACTACGCGTTGCAAGGCATCAAACTGATTTCGCAAAATCTACTCGCTGCCGTCCGCGATGGAAAAAATCTCGAAGCCCGCGCCGCACTCGCGCTCGGCAGTCTTTATGGCGGGCTTTGCCTTGGCCCGGTCAACACGGCGGCGGTGCATGCGCTGGCGTATCCGCTCGGGGGAAAATTCCGCATCGCGCACGGCGTCTCGAATGCACTGCTGCTGCCGCACGTTTTGCGTTTCAATTTCAGCGCCGCGCCGGAACGCCACGCGAAGATTGCCGTCGCGCTCGGCGTCGCGCACAACGGCTCCGCGCTCGCCACGGCAGAACACGGCGTGGAATTTATCTCGCAGCTTTCCCGCGACTGCGGTGTGCCGCAAAAACTTTCCGCGCTGAACATCCCGCGCGCTGCGATTCCTGAAATGGCGAAGTCCGCGCTGACGGTGCAGCGTTTGCTGAAAAATAATCTGCGTCCGATCACCGAGGCGGATGCCGCGCAGATTTACACAGCGGCCTACTGAATTTAAAAATGAATAATGGATCTAAATATCACGGGGCAGTGGTTCCGCTGGTGACGCCGTTCATGCCGTCGGGCGCGCTCGACACGGCGGCGCTGAACCGGTTGGTGGACGCGCAAATCATCGGCGGGGTCGAAGGGGTTTTTGTGCTCGGCACCACGGGCGAGGGCGCGTTCGTGCCGCGTGAAATCCGCCGCCGACTGGTTGAACAAACTGTCCGGCGTGCTAACAAGCGCGTGAAAATTTTCGCCGGCTTGGGTGACATCCGTCGCTCGGACGTGACCGAGGCGAATGAGTTTTTTCACGTCGGTGCGGATGCGGTGGTGGCGCATCCGCCCATCGCGGAAAAAATTCCAGCGGAGCAGTTGCAAGGCTGGTATCAATCGCTGCTGGACAAGCTTGAAGGGCCGTTGCTCATCTACAATATGCCCATGACCACCGGCATTTCCGTGCCGCTCGACGCGGTGGAAAAACTGCTTGGCCATCCGAAGCTCGCGGGCATTAAGGATTCGGAAAACAACCCGACGCGGCTCGAAGAAACGATGCGGCGGTTCGGCGGCAAAAAAGATTTCGCCGTGTTCGTCGGCGTGGGTGCATTGATGGAAAAAGGGTTGAAGCTCGGCGCGGATGGCATTGTTCCAAGCGTAGGAAATTTGATTCCCGATGTGTGCCAGAAATTGTGCGTGGCCGCGCAGAACGGCAAGTGGAGCGACGCGGAAATTTTTTACTCGCGCATGAGCGACGTGGCGGCGGTTTATCAAAAAGGCCGCACGCTGAATGAGTCGCTCGCGGCGCTGAAGGCGGCGGTGTCTTGCCGGGGACTGTGCGCACCGGTCGTGCTACCGCCCTTGCAATCATTGGCGGAAATTGAAGTGGAAAAAATTCGCGGCGTGATGGAGCAGCTCCATTTACTGAATGGAATCCTATGAGCGCGAAATCTGTCTCCGCTCCGCTCCGACGCGACAGGCCAGTTCTCGGTTTGACGATGGGCGATCCGGCGGGCATCGGGCCGGAGATTTGTTTGCGGGCGATGCGCGAGCCGTCTGTGCTGAAAATGTGCACGCCGGTTTTGTTTGGCGATGCGGGCGTGCTGGAACGTGTCGCAAAAAAATCTTTGGGTGATTTACCGGTTTTGCGGGAGGCAGATTTTTCACGCGTCTCGCAAATCAAAGAACCGCTCATCGTGGACTGCGGGGCGATTGACGCGCGGAAAATTAAGCCGGGCAAAGTCTCCGCCGCGTGTGGACGCGCGGGCTACAGCTACATCGAACGCGCCATTCACGCAGCGCTCGCGGGAAAAATTGACGGCGTCGTCACTGCGCCCATTCACAAGGAGTCTTTGAATCTTTCCGGCGTGAAATTTCCTGGTCACACGGAAATTTTCACCGCGCTCACGAAGGCGAAGCGCAGTTGCATGATGCTTTACTCGGATAAGATCACGGTGAGCATGGCCACGACGCACATCGGCTATCACGAAGTTCCTGGCAAACTTTCCGTCGAGCGCGTGCTGAATGTCATCGAACTCACGGCGCAGACGATGCGGCTGATGTTGCAGCGCGAACCGCGCATCGGCGT
>JBEEMY010000442.1:0-2896 GCA_041192415.1 Verrucomicrobiota bacterium
GCTGCGAACGAACATTGACCGCGCAGCGGTCACTTTGGGGCGTGGAAGTTTTAAGGCACACGAACGATTCCGTCGCCTGACGCTGCGCTCGGCGACGGGTTTTTCGCAGCGCGAAAAACGCCACCACCGGCGACTTTCGGCAAAGACATAATCCCAGAAAATTATTTCCCGTCCGGCGGGAAGTTGAGGCGCTCGGCCACGGAGAATTGGAACATCCGTTTCTGCATCCAACGCACGGCGAACAAATCGTAGAACGCCGCGAACGCCCGATTCCACACGCCGTAATGGCTCACGCCGGCGACGCGCGCGTGGTGGCGCACGGGAATTTCCGTGATGCTCCTCTGCTTCGGCCCGGGAGTTTTTTACCTGTTCGTTGAACGGATGCGGAAGCTGAAACCGAAAGCGGACGCGCCGGTGGAAAAATAAATTCCAGTCACGCGTTCGTGCTCAACTTGAACGCCAGCCCCGCCGCCGCTGCCAGCGAGAACAGGTTCAGCTTGCTCAACAGCAGCAGCAGGAAAATTCCTTTGAAAGTATTCTCATCATCCTGTTTCTCCTCCTTGGTCTGCGACGTTTTCAAATCGTGTTGCTGCTCGTAGTCGGCTTTGGAAATCTGGCCGCTGGCGAGTTTCTGGTATTCCGGCAGGAGCGTGTCGTGGAATTCCTTCACGTCATCGGCGGCAAAATCCGTGGGCGCCAGCTTTAAGCCCTCACCGGCGGCTTGCTTGGCGAGAAACCCGCGAATCTCCACATCCGAACCGGTCGGCACGGCGGTCACCGCCGCCTTGGCTTCGACGACTGCATTCGCGTAAGCCGCTTGATCCGCCTGCAAACGTTCCGTCGTGCCTTCGTTCCACCAGCCCAGCGCCACAAAATATTGCGCGCCGACAATTCCCGCCAGCACCAGCGCCGCCGTGATGCCGCCGAGTTCCTTGCTGCCCTCGCCCTTGCCAAGAAAATCCGCGAACCAGCCCGCCAGCGCACCAACCCCAATCGCCAGCAGCTTGATGCGATAGCCGGTGAATTTGAAAACGAGAAAATAAATAATCACGCCGACGAGTGCGCCGATGAAACCGCCGAGCAGACCCTTGCCGAAGCTCGCCTGCTTTTCCCGCTCCGCTTGCGCCGCCGCCACGGTGTCAAACGGACGTTGCACGCGACTCGTTGGTGCTGTGGGCGCAACCGCTCCCGGAATTTCTGCCACTGCCGGAGCCGGAGTTGGTTCGGGATGCACCGTGCGGTTGATGCGCAATCCGCCCGTCGGCGGCGCGATGGGCGGTGGTGTTGACGCAGCCACCGGCGCAGGCGCAACCGCGACCGGCGGCGGTGGAACGAAACGAAATTTTTCTGCGAGCAACTGGTTAGCCGCCGCCGTGCCGTCGGCATTGCAAACCGGGCAGTTCACCGTGAACGGCATCCGCCCACCGACGGGTTCCACATCGAAGGCAAATTTCTGGCCGCACTGACAGACGACTTTGAGTTCCATAAAGGTTTAAGTTTCGGGTTTTAGTTTCCCGCGAACAGCCGGGTGGGTGGCGCGACTTTAATTTTTGCGACGCGTTAAGTCCACCGTTTTCAATCCGGGAATTTAATGGACAATGTTTTTTTCCAAAATAGAGTCGGCAGCAATCACCATGAAGCCCGCCAAAACCAAAACGGTTGCCGCGCCGGAAAAACAAATCGCCGGATTCATCACCAAGTTTGCGCCGGCCAATGCCAAGCTCATCCGCGCGTGCCGTGCAGAAATGCGCCTGCTCCTGCCCACGGCGAACGAACTCGTCTATGACAATTACAATTTCTTCGTGATCGGCTATGCGACCACGGAACGCGCGTCTGACTGCCTCCTCTCGCTGGCCGCTGCTGCCAACGGCGTCATCCTCTCGTTCTACCACGGAGCCGCATTGCCAGACCCGCAGCACTTGCTGCAAGGTGATGGAAAACAAAACCGCTTCGTCCGCCTTCCCACTATCGCGACACTGCGTTCACCGGGAGTCTTGGCACTCATCAAAGCCGCCGTCGTGCAAGCCAAGCCGTCACTGCCCGCCAAAGATGGCGGTCATACGATTATCAAATCCATATCGGCCAAGCAGCGTCCGCGCCGAAAAATCTTGGCAGCGACTTAACAGACAAAATGAAACCGTCCGCACCTCTCCTTTTAGTGATCATAGCGTGTTTGATTGTTTTCTTTGCGTTCAGCCACGCGGTTTCCATCAAAAAATTCGACCAAGTTACCGCTGGCATGACCGAGAATCAGGTTCAGGCAATCATGGGGTTGCCACAAGAAATCCAACACGACACCACAAATTCAACCACGTTTTTCTATGATGGGTTTTTTAGATGGTGCACCATGGAAATCCGCTTTGATAAAAACGGTGGCGTGAACAGCAAATTCCACGATCATTAAACATCAGCGGCAAATTTCCGCTTTAGCTTTCCCGCGCCGCACTTTAACTTGCGCGCTGCCAATGGCCTTAAAACTGTTCAACACACTGTCGCGCTCCGTGCAGGAGTTTGCGCCCTTGTCGCGCCAAAGCGAAGCGACGGCGGAGCGAGACAAAAATAAAGTCGGGATGTATTGCTGCGGGCCGACCGTTTATGACTTCGCGCACATCGGCAACTGGCGCACGTTCGTCTTCGCCGACCTCGTCCGCCGCACGCTGGAATTTTCCGGCTACGAGGTGAAGCACGTCATGAACATCACCGACGTGGAGGACAAGATCATCAAGCGCGTCCGCGAAAATAAAACCACACTCCGCGAATTCACCGGCAAATTTGAAACGGCTTTCCTCGACGACTTGAAAGCCCTCGGCTGCCGTGAACCGCATCAAAAACCGCGCGCCACGGAACACATTCCCGAAATCATCGCGCTCATCGAAAAGCTCGTCGCGCGCGGCGT
>JBEEMY010000443.1:0-2896 GCA_041192415.1 Verrucomicrobiota bacterium
GCGGCGGTGAACCAGCGTTTCGCGCGGCGGATTTCGCCGAGCAGCGCGCTCTGGATTTGGATGCGGGCGAAGGTTTCAAACGGCACACTGCTCGTGGCCGGGTAGCTGCGCGCCGCATCGAGCAGCGCAATCAGGCCGAGACCGTGCAGATGATTCGCGCTGCACGCCTGCGGCGTGGCCGACACGAACCGGTTCACCAGCGCGGAAACGAGCGGCGAATGTTTCTTGAGCAATTCTTGTTCGGATTGGTTTTGGTTTTTCATGGCAGGTTGGTTTTTAGATCAGGCTTTGGCGGGAGTTTTATTTTCAGCGGCGGCGGCGCGTTCGCGGCGGCGTTGTTCGATGGCGTCGGTGAATCCGGCGAAGAGAATTTTTCCCCACCAGCGGCCCAGCAGTCCGCCGACGAGGGCGGTGGCGCTAGCGTGCCAGAGCGCAACCGGCCCGGAACAATCACCCAAAATGCTGGCGCCGAGACCGAGGACAAACCCCACATTCGCGCCGAGAATCATTATTGCCTTCATCTTCACCGACCCATTTAGCAGAACCTTTGCCAGCCCTCCGAACATTTTTACCGATGCAACAATCTCCAATGTTAATGAGGGCTCCCGCTGGGAAATAAAATTTCAGCCCCCGCGCGGCGGAACTCACCCGGTATTTTTTGCCCGCCGCTCAACCAGGCCAGCGGGCAGTTTGTGCCGAGCACGAAATTCCATAGCTTCACGCGGCGTTGCTCCTCGTCGAGGTGCGTGAAGATCACGTCCTCCGGCATCAGCGGCGCGAAGGCGTTGAACTGCTCGAAC
Organism: Verrucomicrobiota bacterium; assembly: GCA_041192415.1. Classification (GTDB taxonomy): domain Bacteria; phylum Verrucomicrobiota; class Verrucomicrobiia; order Limisphaerales; family UBA11358; genus UBA11358. The sequence continues at coordinate 801 of JBEEMY010000443.1, forward strand.
AGCAACGTCGTGTCGTAGGCGGCGTTCAAAACGAGGTGAACGTGCGGTTGCGGCAGCGAAAATAAAACATCGCGCAACACTGCGAGGCCGTTGCCGCCATGCGCGTCCACGCCGGGTAAATCCACCAGCAGCAAATCTTCTGCGCCGGACGGCTCGCTCCAGAAACGTTCGCAGGGCACGCCGAGCATTTCGGTGTGGAGCGAAAGAAATTCCGCCGTGTTCGCCGTCTCCCCATCCAGCCGCCAGACGCGTGCGCGCTGCTCACTGCGCAATACGGCGTTGGTCATCCACTTGCACAGTGCGGTGGTTTTGCCGGAACCAGCCGGGCCAACGAAAACGTGCGGGTGGCCATCGCCATCCGTCGCGCGGTTCGGCGAACGCCAGAACGTTGCGAGCGTGTCGCGCACCAAAGCCCATTCATCGGCGGGCAAACGCGGCGGCAGCGCACCGTGCGTTGCAGAAATTTTTTGTTCCAGCCGGTCGGCGTATTCCGGCAACAGCCCCATGGATTCCAGCCACGCCACGCTGCGCCAGCGATGCGTCGGTCGCGGAGAAATTTCAGCTTCGGAAATCTCTTCAAATGGCGAATACGAATCCGTTTCCAGCGGCGTCACCTGACGCGCGGCGGTTGCGGTTTCCGGCACGCCAGCGGTGACTTCGATTTTCCCGCCCCGCTGCAACAGCCGAGCGATACCGCTGCCGGGCAACTTGCGCACGCTCACGATGACCGCGTCCGCGCCGAGGTTGGCCTGCACCAAACGCACGGCTTCATTGGCGTTTTCAGCGGTGAAGGAGGAAAGTTTCATTCAATTCCCGGAATCACCGCCGCGTTCTGCACCGTCACGCGCGGCGGAATTTCCGCGTAAGAAAGCACGGCCAAATCGGTGAACGTGTTCTCGAAAAATCTACGGAAGGCGAGGCGCAGTTGCGGCGCGCAAAGAATCACCGGCTGCTGTCCGGCGGCGAGCATTTGCTGGATGACGCGTGACAGCGAATCAATGACGTGCCGCGCCAGCCGTGGCTCGACGATGAGCGCGACTTCGCTCGCCGACTGCCGCACGCCTTGCGTGAGTTGGGCTTCGAGCTTGGGATCAATCGTGATAGCGCGCACGCTGCCGTTTTCGCCTTGGAACGGCCGCGTGAGCTGTGCGCCAAGCGCGCGGCGTGCGTGTTCGGAAAGTTCGTCAGGATTTTTCGTGAGCGACGCGTAGTCACCGACCTTTTCCAAAATGCCCGCGAGGTTGCGGATGGAAATCCCCTCCGCCAAAAGATTTTGCAGGATGCGTTGCACCTGGCCGACGTTCAACTGGCCGGGGATTAATTCATTCACCACCGCCGCGTGCGTTTGCTTGAGATTGTCCAGCAACGCCTGCACGTCTTGGCGCGTGATGATTTCGTGGAGATGCCGCCGCACGGTTTCGGAGAGATGCGTGATCAGCACCGAGGGCGCATCCACGACAGTGAAGCCCGCGATCTCCGCGCTCTTGCGTTCGACTTCTGAAACCCACGTCGCGGGCAAATTAAACACCGGCTCGACGGTGGGAATTCCTTTCAACGTGACCTTGCTGTTCGTCGCATTCATCGCGAGCCAATGGTTCGGCGTGAGTTGGCCTTGAGCGATCGGATTCCCTTTCAAAACAAAGCGATACTCGTTGTTACCCAATTGCAAATTGTCGCGCAGTTTGATGGGCGGAATCAACATTCCCATGTCCGAAGCGAACTGCCGTCGCACGCCGGTAACACGTTCCAACAAGTCGCCGCCTTTCTTGCCATCGGCGAGTGCAACGAGACCGTAGCCGAGTTCGATTTGAAACGTGTCGAGCGTGAGCAAATTTTCCAATTTGTCCGCCGCCTTCGCATCCGCAGCGGTGGCCGCGCCCGCAGCGGGAGTTTTTGCATCGGCAGGTTTGCCATTCATGCCGATGGCGTTGGCCACGGCGGGTGACGCTTCCGGCATTCCGTTTTTGTGCAACGAATAGGAAAGCAAACCGATGCACACTGCCATGACGAGGAAGGGCATCGTCGGCAGGCCGGGAACAATCGCCATGATGCCGAGCATCACTGCGAGAATCGTCAGCGCCTTTGGATAAAATAAA
>JBEEMY010000444.1:0-2895 GCA_041192415.1 Verrucomicrobiota bacterium
ACGACCGGCAACAAATCCGAGATGGCTGTGGGCTATTGCACGCTTTACGGCGACATGAACGGCGCGCTCGCACCCATCGCCGACGTGCTGAAGACGGACGTTTACAAAATCGCGCGCTGGGTGAACCGCGAGCGGGAAATTATTCCAGCCGACTCGATCACCAAGCCGCCGAGCGCGGAACTGCGTCCCGGCCAGAAAGATCAAGACTCGCTGCCGCCCTACGAAATTCTGGATGCGATTCTCGAACTCTACGTCGTGAAAAATTTGGGCAAGGCGGAAATCATTGCGAACGGATTCGACGCAGCGGTGGTCAATGACGTGGTGAACAAAGTTAATTTCAGCGAATACAAACGTCGGCAGGCCGCGCCCGGCCTGAAAGTTTCCCCGCGCGCGTTCGGCATGGGTCGCCGGATTCCCGTGGCCCAGCGGTTCAGGACGAAGGTTTGACAGCGCAGAATTCTTTGACCAGTCTTGGCCGCGTTCACACTCGATAATCAGCAGGAACCAGAAATAATTTTGCCGGAACCGAAATGAAGTTTTCTATCATCACACCGAGCTTTCGCAATTCCGCGTGGCTCAAGCTCTGCATCGCCTCCGTGGCCGACCAGCAGGGCGTCACGCTCGAACACCTCGTGCAGGATTCCTGTTCAGACGACGGCACGGGCGACTGGCTGCCGCAGGATTCCCGCGTCCAAGCTTTCATTGAAAAAGATTCAGGGATGTATGACGCCGTGAACCGGGGCTACAGCCGCGCTACCGGCGACATCCTCGCGTATCTGAATTGCGACGAGCAATACCTGCCCGGCGCGCTGAAGGCCGTGGAGGAATTCTTTGAGAAAAATCCCAAGGTCGAAGTTCTCCTCGCCGGCAGCATCGTCACCGATGGCGATGGGAAATATATTTGCCACCGTCACGCGCTGGTTCCCAGCCCGCGCCACGTCTGGTTTCGCTTTTCCGCCCTGACCAGCAGCATTTTCATCCGGCGCAAAGTCATCGCCGAGCGGCAGATTTTCTTCGACACCAAGTGGCGCGATCTCGGTGACTTTCATTGGATGCTGGCGTTGATGCAAGCGGGCGTGCCGATGGCGGTTTCCGACACCTTCACCTCCGTATTTGCGGACACCGGCGACAACATGAATCTCAAGCCGAACGCCATTCGCGAAAAAACAGAAACGGCAAAAATGATTCCCGGCTGGGTCAAGCTGCTCAAGCCGCTCTGGGTTTTGCAGCACCGCCTGCGCCGACTGGGTCGCGGCCATTTCAGCCTCAAAGCCACGAGCTACGCCATCTACACCAAGCCCAGCCCCGCCCAGCGCGTCACCTTCGATGTGCCCAAGCCAACCGCCGTGTGGTGGAACCGCATTTGATGAAATGCCGAATGACTAAATCCGAATGACGAAAGAATTCCCAATGACGAATGATGGTTGGCTGGCGGCTTCATCGTTCATCATTCATCATTCATCATTCTCTTTCATCGGATGAAAGTTCTGCTCTCCACCTATTCCTGTTTTCCCTGCCAGACCTCCGAGCCGGGCAACGCTTGGCGCGCCATCAACGAGGCGCTCAAGGAACACGAAGTCTGGGCCGTCATCGCCGACGCGCACCGCTACCGCGAACTCACCGAGCCGGTGCTGCAAAAAAATCCGCTGCCGAATTTTCATCCCATCTTCCAACGCCTGCCGTCCGCGTATCAATGGATGAGCGACCGTCCCAAGACGACGGCCATTTATTATCACCTCTGGCAGGAGGGTCTGCGCCGCACCGTGCGCGACTTGCATCAGCAAGTGAAATTCGATCTCGTCCACCATGTCACCTATGGCCGCTACTGGACACCGAGCGGGCTGCGGGAATTAAATCTGCCGTTCATCTGGGGGCCGGTCGGCGCAGCGGAAACGCCGCCGCGCGAATTTGTTTCCGAACTGCCGTTGAAAAATCGCTTCACCGAAGCCGCGCGCGATGCGGCGCGAAGTTTTTGCGAGAAAACTTCCGCGCTCCGCAACACCGCCGCCGCCGCGACCATCGCCATTGGCGTGACGCGGGAAAGTTGCGACGCGCTGAAACGCCTTGGTGCGCGGCGCGTCGAGCAGATGCCGCAGATTGCGCTCACGGATGCCGACCTCGCGCAATTCGCCGCGCTGCCCGCGCCGCCGCCCGGCCCGCTCCGCGCGATTTGCATCGGGCGACACGTCCACTGGAAAGGTTTTTATCTCGCCATCCGCGCCTTCGCCCAGTTCGCCAAAAATAATTCTGAAGCCGAACTCTGGATTGTGAACGACGGCCCGTTCCGCCGCGAACTGGAAAAGACCGCCGCGCAAACCGGCGTCAGTGCGCGCGTAAAATTTTTCGGCACGCTGCCGAAGTATTCCGACGTTTTGGAAAAGCTCGGCCAGTCGCACGTCCTGCTGCACCCGGCGTTGCACGAGGCTTTCGGCAACGTCTGCGCCGAAGCGATGGCTGCCGGTCGTCCCGTCGGTTGCCTCGACATCGGCGGGCCGGCTTCGCAAATCACACCGGCGACCGGCTTCGCCGCACCCGCCACGAATCCAACCGAAGCCGTGGCCGCGCTCGCGAAATTTCTGGAGCGCATAGACCGCGACCGCGCATTGCTGGCGCGGATGTCCGCCGCCGCGCGGATTCATGCGCGGGAAAGTTTCTCGATGAACGTCGTCAACGCGCGGATGAAAACCTTTTACGCCGAAGCCGTGGCTGAGCATCGTTCGCAAACTTGAATTAAGTTTGCAACCGCCGAGCCAGGCCAATCCCGGACAGCTCGCGCGCCGCCCGAAAAAGTTTCCGACCGGTTTTTTTAATGGCTGGCGGCAGCGAAACCGTGCTGGCAAACTATTTTCCGATGAGTGACGCAGCGAATTACAACGCGTATTGGCAGAGTGGCAC
>JBEEMY010000445.1:0-2893 GCA_041192415.1 Verrucomicrobiota bacterium
TTGATCCAAAGCTGGAGGGGATGCGGATCGTCCAGTTATCTGATCTGCATTACAGCCCGGTCGTCTGGCAGCGATATCTGATCCAGTACATTCACTGGGTCAATGAGCTTGAACCGGACATGGTGGTCGTTACGGGCGATCTGATCACAGGCGGATATCGATTTGCCCATCAGATCGCGACGATTCTGTCGCATCTCAAGCCCAAGCAGGGTGTCATCTGCACCTTGGGGAATCACGATTACAGCATTTACGGCAAGGCCGTCGTCGGCAAATGTCCGAAGTGCGGCGGCAACGTCTGCGACACCGAGGTTGGTTTCGTTTGCGAGAACTCGCAACTCGAAGCGAAGTCGTGCAAATTCAAGATCGGCAAAACGATTTTGGAGCAGCCGATTGACGCGGTGCAAGCGGCGAAAATTCTCAAAGACAAAAAGAGCGACGTGATGGAAAAATTTATTTCCAAATCCGGCAAGCCGTTCCCGGCGTTCCTCGTGATGGACAAGAAAGGCAAGATCACCTTCGAGTTTCCGACGCGCGACGACGAATAGGAATACTAACTATGGCCAAAGACCAATGGCATATTATATGTCCTTGCAATAATTGCAGTGGGCAAATCGAATTTCCATATCAGCAAGTTGGAAAAACTATTCAGTGTCCAAATTGCGGTATGGATACTTTGCTTTTCGACCCTAAAAACAAGCAAAGCACGTTGTCTCGGTCATTAACTGTTCAAGCTGTAAAAAAACGGGTCGGTCAAAACACCTTGGTTTCAATTTGTCTCGGTTTAGTGGGTGTGGCCTTATTGTTTGCTATTCCTATTGGGACTTTTGTCGGGATCATTTTAATTGGTGCAGCAGTTTCAATCAGCGGCAAATGGATTTGCTCTAGTTGCGGAAATAAAATTAGTGGTAAAGAAGTTAAAATCTGTCCTCATTGCAAATCTGCGTTTGAATGAGCCTTCGTTTGTTTCGTGTGCAGCTTCACTTCAAACAACTTGGCCACGGCGAACCGCTGATTTTGTTGCACGGGCTTTTCGGTTCGGCGGATAACTGGTTTGGCGTCGCGCCAAAGCTCGCGGAGAAATTTCACGTCCTCATTCCCGACCTGCGTAACCACGGCCATTCGCCGCATCACGCGGCGATGGGTTATCCGCTCATGGCGGCGGACGTGGAGAAATTTTTTGTCGCGCAGAAAATTGAAAGCGCGTGCGTCATCGGTCACTCGATGGGCGGCAAGGTGGCGATGCAGTTCGCACTGGATTTTCCGGCGCGCGTGAAAAAACTCGTCGCGGTGGACATGGCTCCGCGTGCTTACCTGCGAGCGCACGACTTCATTTTCACCGCGCTGTTGGCACTGGATTTGAAATCATTTCAAACGCGAGCGGAGATTGAAGCCGCGTTGGAACCGGAAATTCCGTCGCTGAACTTGCGGCGATTCCTGCTGAAGAATCTGGGCCGCGATGAGCATGGAAATTTTTTCTGGAAGATGAATCTTAAAGGTGTGGCAGAAAACTATTCGCGTCTCGGTGAAGTCTTGAGCCCGCGAAACCATTTTGAGAAACCGACGCTGTTCATTCGCGGCGGCAAGTCGGATTACATCACAGCGGCGGATGAATCGGAAATCCGTCGGCTGTTTTCGGCGGCTGAAATTCAGACCATCGCGACCGCAAACCACTGGGTTCACGCGGATGCGCCGGAGGAATTTGTGCGGCTCGTTTTGGCTTTTTTGTGAAACCGAGAAATCCGCCAAAGACGCGAAAGTTGGGCAGGAATTTCGTTCGTGTATTTCGCGTGGTTCGCGGTTAATCCTTCCACGATGGATGTTCCAAACCAGCCCGCAACGCCGCCCGAAATCCGCGACCAGTGGATTGAAAAATTTCTGGCGCATCTGGCGACGGATCGTGGGGCGTCGGTTTACACGCAGCGGAATTACCGGCAGGCGTTGACGGAATTCGCCCGGTGGCACCTGGAGGAACGTAAGTCGGCGGTGGCTTGGGAAAAGCTTTCACGCGATGATTTTCGCGCGTTCGTAAGATTTCTTGGCCGAAACAATTTGAGCCGCGCGGCGGTGCAGCTTCGCTTTTCCGCGTTGCGGACGTTTTACAAATTTCTCATGCGGCACGGCGAGGTGAAAAGTCTGCCTATCAAAAATCTTTCGCTGCCGAAAGCACCAAAGCGGCTGCCGCGCTTTCTGACGATTCAGCAGATGAAGGATTTGCTGGAAGCACCAAGCAAGCTGCTCGAATCCAAAAAGGGCAAAAAAGTTTCGGGCCGTCCGCTCTCGGTGGAAGCGTCGGTGCGCGATGTCGCGGTGCTGGAGATGATTTACTCGTGCGGCTTGCGGGTCAGCGAGCTGTGCGGGCTGCGGGTTGAAGACATTGATTTCAATGAGCAGGTCATCCGGGTGCGCGGCAAAGGAAAAAAGGAGCGGATGGTGCCGGCGGGTGAACCGGCGTTGACGGCGATTCAAAATTATTGGGCGGTGTTGTTGGAACCGCCAATGGGCGTGCAGCCGGTTTTTCGCGCGGATACAAAAAAGGCCGCGCCGCTCTCGCCGCTGCAATTGTCGCGGCGGTTGAAAAATTATCTGTCGTTTGCTGGACTTGATCCAGCGTTGACGCCGCACAAGCTGCGGCACAGCTATGCCACGCATCTGCTGGATGCGGGGGCGGATTTGCGCAGCGTGCAGGAACTGCTCGGCCACGCGCACCTCATCACGACGCAGGTTTACACGCACGTCACGACGGAACGGTTGAAGAAGGCGTATGACGCGGCGCATCCAAGGGCGTGAGCACACCGTCGGCGGTTTGCCGTTAGCGCGTTAAAAAATCCTGCTGATTTCAGCAAGGGATTTTCGTTTGTCTTTTCGCTGCTTCGGCGCAGAATCAGAATCAAGG
>JBEEMY010000446.1:0-2883 GCA_041192415.1 Verrucomicrobiota bacterium
AGCGGTTTCCTCGGCATGAGAGAAAGCAGATTGATAACCGCTTTCGGGATGGTCTTTCGTGCCCGGAACAAATTCTGGTTTTCCCACCTGCGGCACGAACAGAAAATCGCCGAGGTCTGGACAACCGGTGCCGCTTAAATGCGTCAGACTAAAGCCGAGGATGGTCGGGTCCGTGTATTCATAGCCGCCATCCGTGTTCCAGTTGGTGGTGTCGGTATCCGGGCTGATCTGAATCATGCCGAACGGCGCGGACGGGCCGGGAAAAGTATTCCCCTCGCCCTGTGCGCCCACGAACGGGCGGACATAATCGGACAGGTGAAATTCACCGGCAGCGTGCGCAACTAATCCCGCCGGCAACAGCGCCGCCAAAAGCAGGCAGCCGACGATGACCGACGACTTGCATTTATTTTTCATAGGGTGGTTAAAATTCATTTTACAAATTATTTTGGTCGGTCGCCACGGGCACGAAGTTTTGCCGTTCGTTTATCGCTCTCGGCTGATTGCCAAACCCAGCTCAAATTTTTGCGGCACGGCCGAGCCATGCTGGGAGTTAAAATTGAGGCAACCGGTTTTGTCTGTCCACAAGGAAGCCGCAACTCGACCGTTGGTTTTCAATTGGTAAAGCGCGTTTGGCCGCAGGTGGCTTACGGTGCGCAGCGTCGCACCTGTTACTTGCGGCGTTATTTCCGTCCACCGACGCGGCGCTTCTGGAGCGTCTGGCCAATTTTCAATTTGAACTGTCAGCGGCTGGCCGGTGGGCCGCGAGACTGACATGACCCTATCGGCATTCGTGCCGGGAAAAAATTCCAGTCCCGTGGCGGTGGCATTGATGCCAAACGGATGCGTGGCATGCAGCGTGCAAACGCCGGCGGTTATCGCGCAGCCTTCGGTGCTCAAATCAATTTCATAAAGTTGCCCGCGCAGTGGATAGCGCAATTTTGTGCCGTTGAGTTCGCTGGTCAGATGCGGTTCGAGATAAAGCCGGTTGGGCTTGGGTTGCACGCCGTAGAGGTTGCGATACAAGCCCACGATCGCCATGCAATTTCCCGCCAGAATGTCATCGCCCGCACCACGCTGTGACTGCCGGAGGTAACGCTGAAACGACAACCCATCCTCCTCATAGCGGGCCAAGGTTTTCTGGATGTATTTGAGCGCCAGCGCCGGATTGTAGGCGGCGTAAGCGCGGACACCTACTTCGCCCCACGATAAAAATATGTCGCCATTTTCGTAGCTGGGAAAATTTGTGCCAGCTCCGCCTTCGTCCGTGGCAAACGGGAAGAAACAAAGCGGCCACGCGAATAGATTCTCCTTTTGCATCTCCGTTTCCATCCGGTCGAGAATCGCTTTCTGCCGCGCCGGGTCATCGCACAGACCATAGGCAATCGCCGTGAAATTTACCGGCGTGACCAGATTGTCGCCGTGAATGGAGTCGTCCTGGTCGCGCCAATAGACATACCACTGATTCGTCGGATTCCAGAAACCACCTGCCGACACTGGACGGTTGAAACTCGTCTTCAATCGCGCGGCGAATTCACGATAGGCGGCGGCTTGGGTTGTATCACCGAGCGTTTCTTCTGCGCTGGCCCACAATTTCAGTGCGGCGTAAAGTTCAGCATTCACCAAGGCGTTTTCGTAGGATGCCCAGACGACATCAATCCAGTCGCTCGATTTTTTTGCCGTGCGCGAATCAGTCATCATGGCCACCAGACCGCTGTGGCCAACTTCGCGCCGCAGCAGATAGTTCAACACTTTTTCGCAAGTGGTCTTTTGCCCAGCCAGCCATTTGCGATCTCCCGTCAGATCAAATTGCTCGGCCACATTCAGCACATAGTCGGGTTGCGAATCCAACAAATAGCCCCACTGCGCCTCATAAAATCCGTGGGCGTCATATGTGCCAGCCATCGCGTCGCCCGCGTCATATTTCCAGCGGGATTTAATGCGCCCGTCCGCTGTGATTGCGTGGTCGCGATAGTAATCCAGCGCCTTGGAATAATTAGTCGTGTAATCCGGATCCGCCAACGCCAGTCCAATCTGGGCAAAAAATTGTTCGTGCAGACAGATATAGCCGGAGCGCCAGCCATTGCCGCCGACTAACTGCGAATCAATCACGCCATACCGGCCCTGCGTGTTGAGCAATTCACGAATGCTCCGGCCATTCAATCCGCGAAACGTGCCCCGGTCATAAGTCTGGTCGTAAGCCAACGCCTGCAAGGTGAATTCCGCGCTCACTTCCCTCGCGCCAACTTGGAACGGTGCCCACAAATCTCCCCGATCCGGCAGAAAGCGGCTCAAGCTGTATTTGGTTTTCAGCTCCTGACCACTGACGGAATAGTGAAATGAAAAATGGTTGTTCGGCTGGTGCGAAAAGCGAGCGGCTCCGAATTGATCTCTGGGAAGCGTGGGCGAAATCCGCAGGCAATCATTCTGCTCACGATTCCAGAACGTCACCGTCCCGGCGTGCGCGCCATAGGTTGCATTCGGCGTTTCTAAATACTTGTTCCAGACCACGCCGCCGTTGTCCAACATTCCGCCCGTCCAAGTGGTCATGCTGTTGAAATCCCATTCGGGAAAGGCGATGTCCTCCAGAGTTGCGTCCGTGGAATACTTCCGCGTGATCCGCCAGACGATCCGATCCGCGTGAACTATAAATTTCCAACTCTCGCGCACCTCACTCCCAGGCTGACCAAACACAATGCCGGTGACGGTAAGCGTGTCCTTGTTGATGATGACGCGCGGGGTCGGAATGCCAAACTTCGTGGTGAACCATTGTCCCCCCAAACGAACGCCGCTCGCCGCCCCGGATTCTGCCGCCACCGCGCGCCCGCGCACGCTGACTTGATCCAACACGCAGCACCCATCGTAGTTTAACCGCAACTGCAATTG
>JBEEMY010000447.1:0-2883 GCA_041192415.1 Verrucomicrobiota bacterium
ATCGGCCACCGGGCGTTCGTAGGTTGCCTCGCGGCCATATACAGCTTTGCAAGGTCCACCGTCGCATCGGCATTTGTGCTGTCCATGCTCAGGACTTTCTGGTACCGGATTGCAGCTTCTCCGTATCGTTTTTCCTTCGACCTCGCCAATGGCGATTTGATCCAGGCCGATGTCGGCCAGAACAACGTCGAGGAAATTGACCGCATCGTTCGCGCCGGTAATTTCGGTTGGGCGATCAAGGAAGGAGATTTTATTTTCAACCGCCCGCCCGGCTTTAATCTGCAACACCTGAAATTTAGCAGCGCCAATGCCAGAGCAGATTTCGGCGGCGCGATTGTGCTTGTCCACAATATGAATCCGATTCATGGATGAAGGCGCAGGCCGTCGAATGAGTGTTTCCTGTGAACCGTGGATTACATTTGCCCCCATTTCTTTTCGTGATTCCAATCGGATTTGCCGGCCGGAGCCGCGCGCTGAAGCAGTGAGGGCGGAAAATATAAAACCGGTGCTGATTATATTTGCACAGGCTGGGTTAAAAATTCGCCAGCGTGAGGTGAAGCGGTTTGAAATCCCGGTTTTATTGTTCGTTCTCGTCGTAGTTCTCATCCTCGAATTAACGCCGGCCTCGAGGACGAGAACGAAGTTTGGTTGAGAGGCTTTTCAGAAAAGCTCGAACAACCGTCAACGCGGGTGGATCAAACGCAGGCCAAGCAGGAAGACATTCAACGTGAGCAGCAGGAAGAATCCGATTTTGTAAAACAGCAGCGGGTTGCGCTCCAGCAACGGCGCGCCGGAGCGATGAAACGGTTGAACCTTCGCGGGATTTTCCAACTCGAACAGCATCTCGCTGTAATTTTCGTAGCGCTGTTCCGGCGCGGCGGCCGTGGCGCGGGCGGCGATGGCCTCCAACCACAACGGCGCGTGCGGATTCAGTGCGGTAAGCGGACGCGTGGTTTTGAACACGGGCGTTTGAAAAGGTTCGACTTCGCCGTAGGGCAATTTACCGGTGAGCGCTTCGTAAAGTGTGATGCCAAGCGAAAAAATTTCCGTGCGCTCGGTCATCGCCGCGCCGGTGAAACGTTCGGGTGCGAGGTAGCTCGGCGTTCCGGCGCGGCCTTGCAGGCTGAACACTTCCGAGACGCTGCCGAGGTCAATGAGCTTGAAACGCAAATCAGAATTTTCGCGCAGCACCAAAATATTTTCCGGCTTGAGATCGCCGTGGACGAAATCGTGGCGCAGGAGAAATTGTCCGGCGCGCAAAATAAATTTCGCCAGCTCCACGGCCTGCGGCGGCGTGAGCGGGCCGTGTTCGCTGATGAAATGCTTGAGCGTGGGCGCGTGGATGTATTCCAGCGCGTAGTAGCAGGCGGTGGCGTTTTCCGGGACGAACGTGGTGGGGAAAAATTCCGCCACGAGCTGCGTGGCGTGCCAGATCTCGTTGAGAAAAACGGTGCGGGCGGATTCGTTTTGCGCGGCTTCGCGCGGCGCGAATTTCAGCACGAAGGAATCGCCCTGCCGCGCGGCGAGCCAGATGCGGTCGCTCGCGCGAAAGCTCCGGCGCAGGGTGAAACCGTCAATCACGTCGCCCACTTTTAATTTGTCCGGCACGCGCGCGGCGGTTTCGGCGGGACGTTGCGCGGCGCCGGTTTCCAGCACGCGCAACGTGACAACGGTGAGATCATCGCGCGTTTCCTCGGTGGTCAGGCGGTGCGCTTCGGCGGCGATGGTGGCGGCGGTCGCGCCCCGCGCGAGCAACGCGGCGAGCGCGTCGTCGTTCAACATATCGGACATTCCATCCGAGCAAAGCAGCAGCACATCGTCCGCGAAAATTTGCAGTTCGCGCATCGCCGGTGTGAGTTCCTCGGCCAAACCCATCGCGTGCGTGAGGACGTGCGTGCGCTGCGGATGCGGCTCGCGATGGTCAGTAGAAAGCTGCGCGAGCTTGCCCGTGCGCCAGAGATAAATTCGCGAATCACCGGCGTTCAATGCGTAGGCGTGATTGCCTTCCAACGCAATGGCGGCGATGGTCGTGGCGAGCTCGGTGGACTCAAACCGCGCCATGCCTTCCTGATGAAAGCGGCGGTTGAGGTGGCGCGTGATTTCTTCGAGCGTCTTGCCCGCGCTCCACGCGCGCGGACGGGCGGGGAAATTCCTCGCGAGCGTTTCCACGGCGCGCTTCGCCGCTTCGCCTCCTTGTTTCGCGGAGCCGAGACCGTCGGCGACGGCGGCGAGAAATGCGCCGGAAAATTCTTTCACCACCAACGCGTCTTCCGATGGCTGCGATTCACTGCGCGCGAAGGCGAAGGTTTCCGCGCTCACGCGCAAAACGCCGTTCGCCGCGCGGAGGTTTTCCGGCGCGGCGGCGGTTTTGTAAGACGGTAAACTCATTGGCTTGGCCAAAATTTTAATTGAGACGCGCGAACCATGCGGGGTGGGGTTTGTCGCGCTGCGACAAACCCGTCGCCGAGCGCAGCGTCAGGCGACGGAATCATTCGCGCATCCAAAAGCTTTCACGCCTCAAAGTGACCGCTGCGCGGTCAGGTCAAGTCGCAGCGCGACTTGACCCACCATTCCACATCAAATCCGCGCTGCCGCCACCGCGCCCCAGGTTGTGCGCCAGCGTTTCTTTACCAGCATCAAGCCTATGAGCGCGACCACGCAAAGACACGCGAAAACCGTCAGGCCCGTGGAATACGAACCCGTTGCACCCTTCGACCAGCCGAGCGCGGTCGCCAAAAGAAATGCGCCCAGACCGCCGCCCGCACCGACGAGTCCGGTCATCAAACCGAGTTCCTTGCCGAAGCGTTGCGGGAGCAGTTGAAACACCGAGCCGTTGCCTGCACCGAGCGCAGCGAGCGCGATGATGAATAAAATAATGGACGC
>JBEEMY010000448.1:0-2881 GCA_041192415.1 Verrucomicrobiota bacterium
AGACCCGCGCTCCGACTTCCGCTTGTCGAACTCACCGGTGGCGAACCCCTGCTCCAGAAAAATTCCCTGCCGCTGATGAAATCGCTCTGTGATGACGGCTTCACCGTGCTCATCGAGACCAGCGGCGCGCATGACATTTCCCAGATTGATCCGCGCGTTCATCGCATCATGGATTTGAAATGTCCCGCCAGCGGCGAAGTCACGCGCAACCGTTTTGAAAACATTGCGCACCTGAAAGCCACCGACGAAATCAAATTCGTCATCGGCACGCAGGAAGATTACGACTGGGCCAAGCAGCAGATCGCCGCGCACAAGCTGGATGCCATCTGTCCCCTGCTCTTTTCCTGGGTGCATCCGCTCGCACCAGCGCAGCAGAGCAAGGTGTTGAAAACCGTTCCCGCCGGACTCACGCCCATTTCGCGCCAGCAACTTGCGGAGAAGATCATCGCCGACGCCCTGCCCGTGCGATTCCAAATCCAGCAGCACAAAATCATCTGGCCACCGGAACAACGCGGAGTTTAAGCCACAGATGGACACAGATGAAACACAGATAAGGCAGCCGATAATTTTACGGATGTATGCAGACCACCAAACTCAATTTAAGCCAGTAAAAACCCGACAGCTTGCTGAAAAATAAATCTGTGTTTCATCTGTGTCCATCTGTGGCTAAAAAATGAAAACAAAAAACACATTGGCCATGCTCCGCGACTACGAATCGCGCAACGTGCTGTTCACCGAGGCGGACGGCTCGTGGCCGATTGTCTGGGAACGCGCGAAGGGCGTGAACGTCTGGGATGCGGAAGGCAAAAAGTATTTAGACCTCACCGCCGCGTTCGGCGTCGCGGCGGCGGGACATGCAAACCCCAATGTCGTCAAGACCGGCCAGCAGCAGATGGGAAAACTTCTGCACGCGATGGGCGATGTGCATCCGCACGCGCGCAAGGCCGAACTGGCGCGCGAATTGAGCCGCGTCACGTTTGAACGCTGGACCGGCGGCAAAAAAACCGGCAAGACCATTTTTTGCAGCTCCGGCTTTGAAGCCGTGGAAGCCGCGCTCAAGACGGCCATGATTCCGGGCGGCAAATACGGCGTCATCGCGTTCAACGGCGCGTATCACGGCCTCGGCTACGGCGCGCTCAGCGTCACGCACCGCGAAATGTTCCGCTCGCCGTTCCGCCAGCAACTGCGCGAGTTCGCCAATTTCGTTCCGTTCCCGACGAAAGTCTCCGACCTCCCCGTCGTTGAGACCATGATTGGCCGTCTGTTCCAACGCGGCTGGGTCGGCGCGATCATCGTCGAACCCGTGCAGGCGCGCGGCGGCATCAATGTCCCGCCGCCGGGATTTTTGCCGCTGCTCCGCAAACTGTGCGACAAACACGGCGCGCTGCTCATCCTCGACGAGATCTACACCGGCTTTGGCCGCACCGGAAAATGGTTCGCGTGCGAACATTCCGAAGTCGTTCCCGATCTGATCTGCCTCGGCAAGGCGCTCACCGGCGGCTTTCCGCTTTCCGCCTGCGTCGGGCGCGCGGACATCATGGACGCCAAGTGGCCGGCCTCGAAGGGCGAAGCCATCCACACCAGCACCTTCCTCGGCCACCCCGTCGGCTGCGCGATGGCGCTGGCGCAAATCGCTGAGATCGAAAAATTGAAATTACCGAAACGCAGCGCGGAACTCGGAAAATTTTTGCTCGAAGAACTTTCAACCTTCAATTTTCAACCCGCCACCCTGCGGCTCGCCGTGCGCGGCCTCGGCTTGATGGTCGGTGTGGAACTGACCTTGCCCGATGGCAAGCCCGCGACGCAGCTTGCGTTGGACGCCATCAAGAAACTGCTGCATCGCGGATTTATTTTTCTGCCGGAAGGCGAGCACGGCAACATCATCAGCTTCACCCCGCCGCTGACCATTTCCCGCGCGCAACTCACCGCCGCCGTCCGCGCGCTCCAGGAAGTTTTGGGTGAAATTTAACCGCAGAGAACGCAAAGAGCGCAAAGAGGCTTGATGAAACCGCGCGTAAATTTTCTCTGCGTTCTCTGCGCTCTTTGCGGTTAATAATCAGTGGGCAAAACATTTCCGCTGGACAACCATTTACACGCAGCACAACCTCGAACTCATGAAATTGATAGGCCACAAAAACTTTGGCCGGCTTAAATGTTAGGCCACATTACGCGCCATGAAGATTTTACCATCATCAGGTTCAGCTTGGTTCGCGTTGCCGCTTTTGCCATTCAAGATTTTCCCGATTGCAGCTTGGCTGATGCTTGCGTTGAAGCGCGACATTGTTGGGTATCGGTTAGATAGCGGCGATTTAGTTGAAGTTGTCGTTGTAGGTGACATGATTTCTTTTGCAGTTTTGGTTTTAGGTGCGCTGATTCAGTATTCCGCTGGAGCGAAGCGAGAGTATCTTTCGACTTGTGCATTTATCATCGCACTATTTGTCTTTGGTTTTCTGACATTGCCATATTTGGCACACACATGAGAGAGTTGACCATGTGGTCCAACAGCTTGATAGTCTGCAAAAATCTTTCACCCATTTCCCTAGCCCAGTTTCCGCCTGCGAACTGAAAACTTGAAACTTGGCGGTTGAAACTTGAAACTCTGCGCGTGTCCAGCCCAAGCCTGTTGCTCCTCATCCCGGCTTACAATGAAGAAGCGCGCATCGAACCGGTGCTGCGCCTCTACGCGGATTTCTTCCAGAAAAATTATGCCGGCACGTTCCAGATGGTCGTGGTGCTGAACGGTTGCAAGGACAACACGCTCGGCGTGGTGCAGGCCCTGTTCTTCGGTTTGAAAGCCGCGGTCCTCGCGATCGTGCTGGAAGCGGTGGTTCGCATCGGCCGACGCTCGCTGAAGAACAACGTGATGCTCGCGCTCGCCGCC
>JBEEMY010000449.1:0-2861 GCA_041192415.1 Verrucomicrobiota bacterium
AAATTTTCAGGAAGATTCACGCCGGGTGATTTTTCTCGCTGCCGGTGCAGCCACGCTGTCCAGAAACCACCGACATATCCGCCGCCGGAAACCGTGGAGAGATAGTCCACGTTTTTGAGAATGCCCAACTGCCCGAACGCCTGCAGCAGCCCCAAGTTGAACGTCGCGCTGCGGATGCCACCGCCGGACAGAGCCAGTCCAAAGCGATTCTTGGGCGTGGATTTTACCCACGGCTCCCCACTTTCACCCGTGTGAATTTTGGCTTCGCACCTCCAATCGTCAGGTGTTTTGCTATCTAGCTGATGAGCTTCAATCAGGTAGAGCGATGCAAAATTATTTTTTCTATTTGGCGGAACAACCTTTGATGAACTGGTCTCGCTCATAAAAATCCCGGAGTTAAACCGGCAACACGCCGGATTTGTCGCCAAGCATTAACAGTTCGTCAAGCTGTGTCAATAAGCGGAAGCTACGGGCTATTCCTAGATTTGAAACGACTGTGGGTAATCATGCAACCGCCGCCGGACAGTCGTCTTTCCACCCTACACCAATTTCTTCAACCGCGTATCTTCGGACATCCGCTTGACCAGCTCCTTAATCTTTTGCGCCTGCGATTTGTGGGCGAGGAGAACCGCGTCGTCCGTTTGCACCAGAATGGAATCGCGCAAGCCGACCACGCAGATGGGCGTGCGGTTCTTGGTGCGGGCGTCGTAGATGATGTTGCGCGCCGCGTCCACATGGATGAAATCCGCGACGGCGGCGTTGCCCTCGGCGTCCTGCTTGACGTGCCGTGCGAGCGCCGGCCACGCGCCGAGGTCGTCCCACTCAAACGCGCCGTCCGCGCAGATGACGTTCTGCGCTTTTTCCATGAGCGCAAAATCAATCGAGATTTTCGTGATGGCGGGATACTCCTTCGCCAGAACTTTGGCGAGCTTCGCGGGATTATTCGCGACCTTGAACCAGCGCTGGCACGCCGCGAACATTTCTGGCTGATGCTTTTCCAAACCGTTCGTGACCGTGATGAAACTCCAGACGAACATCCCCGCGTTCCAGCGATACTGCCCGCTGTTCACATAGTCCAACGCGGTTTCGTAATTTGGTTTTTCCACGAAGCGCTCGGCTTTGAAGAACGTCGTCTTGGTTTTCTTCGCGCCCGTGACGGGCGGGAGAACATTGCCGGTTTGGATGTAGCCGTAGCCGGTCGCGGGCTCGGTCGGCTTGATACCGATGGTCACAATCGCCTGTCCCTGCGCGGCGACATCGAACGCATCGCTCAAGACCTGCTGAAATTTTTTCTCCTCGGGAATGACGTGGTCGGCGGGCAGCACGGCCATCACGCCCGTGGTGGAACGCGCCCCGACGAGCGCCGCGCCGAGCGTGACGGCGGCGCAGGTGTCGCGCCCCATCGGCTCGGCGACGACGTTGTCCTTCGGCAGCTTGGGCAATTGCTTCCGCACCTCGGCGACCTGTGCGGTGTTGGTGATGATGAAAATATTTTTTGCCGGCACGAGCGGCAGCACGCGATCCACGGCTTGCTGGAGAAAGGAACGTTTGCCGAGCAGCGTGAGCAATTGCTTAGGCATCTTCTCGCGGCTCAACGGCCAGAAACGCTCGCCGCGTCCTCCAGCCATGATGATGACGAAACGGTCTTTGAGGTCGGTCTTGGTTTTAGCACTCATAAATTTTTTAGCCACAGATGGACACAGATGAAACACAGATAAAATCAAAAGACCATGCGTTTGTATTCTACCCGCTCGCGACCAAAGTTGATCAGATAGCCCAGCCGGATTCCAGTGCCGCGCAATTCATTCAACAACTGGGCCTCGTGGGCGGCCTGATAAGTTGCGTCGGTTTTCAACTCCACAATGATTTTTTCAGCCACCAGCAAGTCAGCGGCATAATCACCGACAATGACGCCCTTGAATTGAACCTGTATTTTTGGCTCAAGCTCCACCTTCACGCCGCGCAGCTGAAGTTCAGCCTGCATGGCACGTTGATAGACTTTTTCGAGAAACCCAAAGCCGAGAACATTATGGACTTCAAAGGCAGCACCAATGAGGTGCTGCGTCACCGGTTGGAGCGAGAAGTCCTTTTCCAACGTCTTTATCTGTGTTTCATCTGTGTCCATCTGTGGCTCAAATTGTTTTCACCGCATCGGCCAGCGACTTCACGAACGCGCCGACTTTGGCGACGAGTTCCGGGGATTTCCCATGCGCAGCGATCTGGTTCACGATGGCGCTGCCGACCACGCAGGCGTCGCCTTCCTTCGCGACGGCCTTCGCTTGGTCGGGATTGGAAATACCGAAGCCGATGGCGATGGGCAGGTTCGTGTGGGAACGCAGCTTGGCAATCTGCGTGGAAAGATTCGAGGCCACGCTTGTCTGCATCCCGGTGACGCCTTCGCGCGAGATGTAATAAATAAATCCGCTGCCGCGTTTGACGATGAGTTCCATGCGTTCTTCCGGCGTCGTCGGCGCGACGAGATAAATATGGCAGAGGCCAGCCTTCTTCATCAGCGCCTCGTAGTTGTCCGATTCCTCCGGCGGCAAATCCAGCACGAGCAAACCATCCACTCCCGCCGCAGCGCAGTCATTGATGAATTTTTCCAAACCGACCTTGTGGATGAGGTTGAAATAAATGTAGAGCACCAAAGGAATCTGCGATTGCTTGCGGATTTCTTTGATGATCGTGAGCAATTTGGGCGGGGTCGTTCCTGATTCCAGACCGCGCTGCGCGGCGAGCTGGTTCACGAGACCATCGGCGAGCGGATCGCTGAACGGCACGCCGAGTTCCAGAATATCCACGCCCGCCTTGTCGAACGCCAGCGCGAGGTCATGCGTGGCTTGCAGATGCGGATCACCCGC
>JBEEMY010000450.1:0-2860 GCA_041192415.1 Verrucomicrobiota bacterium
CAGCACGAGCAACGCGTAGGCGAAATAAACTGTCATGTGCAGCGCTTTCCAGACCGGCGCGCTCAAGTTGGCGAGCCAGAAATCGTGGCTCGTCGCCGCGAGCAAAAATAAAATCACGAGCGCAAAAAATCCGAACGGCTGGAACGGCACACCGGCGACTGAGCTGGTCAGCGGACTTGAAACAAAAATGCTGACGAGCGGATTCACGTCGCCGCCCGCGTGATACGTCGCCACGACCAGCACGGCATGAACAAGCGCGAGCAGGAAGCAGGTGACGCCCGCGTGACGGCGGTTGTAAAGTAGCGGCAGAAATCTTGGATTCAACCGGCACAGTGGCCCGATACACAAAATGATATGGAGCAGCAAAAACGCCGCCGTGCCAAAGGCGCGCATGAGCAAAATCTCCTCGGTGACGAATGGAAACAAAAACTCCGTCACCGCGCCGAACACCACGAGATACGCCGCCACGCCGCCGACCAGCACTAAGTCGTAAAACTTTTTCTGCCGGTTCCATTGCACGGAGGTATAGGCGGCGGACATGGATTTGTTAAATCGTTACTCGGTTGAATCGTTGAAGCGGATTGCTTTCGAAACATCCACAATTTCGTTGTCGGCGAGGCCGTAAAGCACCAGCACGCCGGAGGATTCCGCAGCGGCATCCGGCAGCGGCAAGGCCGGTGAATTAAATACGCCAAGCAGAATCGCGTTGTCCGGCAGGGTGTTTGTGAGGTTTGGATTTCCGGAAACCCAATACACGAGCAAATCCGGCTTTGTAAAATCATTCGCGGCGGAAAGCGCGGCGGCAAATTTCCCCGCGCCATTTTTCCCACGCAGCAGACGGACTTGCACCGGCGATTTTGCGAACAGGTCGGCGCGCTGCCATCCGACTTTTTCAAATTGTCGCGGCGCGGTGAACGCGGCGGGCAATTCCTTTTCCAGCGGCATCGGCTTGCGCGCGGCGAGGCCGACAGCGAACGCGACCGACAAAAACATTCCCAGCACGATGGCGATGCGGCGATGGCGTTGGCGCAGCGAACGGATCATGAGGAGTGACGAGTTTCAGAACGCGCGATCCGGCGATGCGCGGTGTTTTCTTCCGGCGGTTCGTGAACGCCTTTCATCCAGCGGCGCAGCAGCAGCGGCCAGAACATCATCGCGCCGGGAAAAATCAGTAGGCGAAACCCCCACGGGCCGTGCGCCGCGTGCGGGTCAATCTTTTTGACGCCGGCAACGACGAACGGCACGGCGAACAAAAATCCGGCTGCAAAATAAAACCCGAGCAAAATTAAAAATGTGGCGGCGATCATTTTTTGGACGGGCAGCAGCCCCGTTCGTTCCTTGCTTGGTCGGCGGCGTCGGAGATTCCTTACACCGCCGGCGGACGGATCATCATGTCAGCGCAGTTTTTTCCCGCGCAGGCTTTCCACAAATCCGGCGAATCCCGCCGCCTGCTTTTCCAAACGCCCCTCCATTTCAGGATCCGCAAACTGCCCGCCGTCGTTCAGCAGCTTGCCGATGCCGGGCAGGAAGACGCGACCGGGAAAAATGTGTGCGTTGCGGTAGCTGAAAATCATCTGCAACTGCTCGACCGGGCGCAGCGCGCCCCAGATGCCGGCGGCAAGGCCAACGAAACAGACGGGGCGATGCTCGAAACTTTCCGGGAAGGGCAGCATATCAATGAAATATTTCAGCACGCCGGGAAAGCCGCCGTTGTATTCGGGCGTCACGACGACGAGCCCGTCGGCGGCGAGGACGGCGGCAGAAAATTTTTGGAAGGCGACGGGCTTTTTGGCGTAGGCGGCGGGTGAAAAAATTTCCGGCGGCATCTCGGCGAGGTCGAGCAACTGCGTTTTCACGCCGAGTGCTTTGTAGGCGGCCTCGACGCGCGCGGCGACCTTGCGCGTGTTGCTACCGGGCCGGTTGGTTCCGCTGATGATGACAATCATGCCTTGTATTTACGCGACGCCGCTGGCTCCGTCCATCACTTTGCACCGGTCATTTTTTCACGGGCGTGATGAGCCAGCCGCCGGTGGTCTGCAACGGTTCAAGTTCACCAGCGCGCGTCACCCAGACGGTCAGCGCCAAGGTTTTCTCCGGGCGAAACCGCGCCGGGTTGAGGATAAATTTTCCGTGCGCCATGCTGTTGCTGGTGGTCATGCCGATTTGCAGCAGGTTGACGACGACGAAATCATGATCCAGTCGGCGGCCTTTGTTCTCGCCCGCCTTCACGTCGGAAACAATCCCGCCGGCGAGCAGCGCGGCGTGGATTTCGTAATGCGCGTCCGCTAATTTTTCCGGCGCGAAATTGACGAGCCAGCGGTTCGTGTTGGCGGAAGTCACGGTGAGGACGCCGACTTTTTCGCCGCTGCCGGACGGTCCTTTTTTACCGGTGAACCAGTTACGCCATTCCCTGCCGTTGAGGACGTATTCCGGCGTGTAGATGTTTTCCGCGCGCCAGAGCTGGGCGTAGCTCCGCTGGCGTTCGGAAAATTCCGCGTCCGACCACTTGTCTTTCCAGCCGAGCGAATTCCAGTAGTCCACATGGAACGCGACGGGCGCAAAATCCTTCCACAGTTTCGGCGAGTCGCGCAGGCCGGAGAGCCACACCTCGGCGGGCGGGCAACTGCTGCAACCTTCAGAAGTGTATAGCTCAAGCAATGGCACAGTGGCTGCGCCACTTTTGGCGCTGCATTCTACAGCATAGGCAGGCTGCAATACGCAAAGTGTAATACTGAAAGCAAGGGTGATTTGAGTGGCAAGCTGCATGATGTAACTCCTTTTTTTGCATTAGGAGTTAGTCGATATTAAGGTCGATTCCTTACAAAAATTGCATCGTCATACCAACGTATCAGAGTCCATT
>JBEEMY010000451.1:0-2855 GCA_041192415.1 Verrucomicrobiota bacterium
AGGGCACGCCGGTTGTCGCCTCGCCGCTGGGCGAATTGTTCCTGCCGCTGGAAGGCTTGATTGATGTCGCCGCCGAAAAAATACGGCTCACAAAAGAGATTGAAAAAATTCAGTCTGAAATCGTGAAGGTGGAACAGAAGCTGGCGAACCCGAACTTCACCACGAAGGTGCCGCCCGCCGTTCTCGCCGAACACGAACAGCGTCTGATGGAATGGCGCGGCAAGCTCGCGCACACGCAGTCGTCGTTGGAGGTGCTGGGCTGAAAAAACTTGGTGGAGGCAGTTGCGCTGCGACTGCCTCTGCCCGCGCAGCGGGTGTGGCTGCGTTTCGGCACACGAACGCTTCCGCCTTCATCCGATTACGGCGGGACAAGCGGCGGCGGGTTTTTCGTAGCGCGAAAAACACCACCGCAAGGCCGCGCCACCACCAAGTTTCCCTGTCTTTTGTGCATTTCGTGGTTTCTTCTTTCGCTGGTTCCCTTTAGCTTCTGGCCGTCATGGAGCCAAACCTTGTCACCGAGATTGCCCAGCACAGTCTCGTTACCGACATCGCCATCTGCATCATTGCCGCGTGGGTCGTGGCCGTGATTTCGCAGGTCGCGAAACAGCCGCTCCTCCTCGCGTATCTCGTGGCCGGTTTCGCCGTCGGCCCGAACGGTTTCAAGTGGGTCACCAATCCTGATTCCATCCAAACGATTTCGGAAATCGGCCTCTCGCTGCTGCTGTTCATGATCGGTCTGGAGATTGACCTGAAAAAAATGATGAGCGCAGGCCGCACCATCACGCTCACCTCCGGCGTGCAAATTCTTGGCTGCCTGCTGCTCGGCTGGCTGGCGTTTGGGTTTCTTGGCCCGGCTAAAAATAATCTCGAAGCGCTCTACCTCGCCGTCGCCGCCGCGATGAGCAGCACGGTTATCATCGTCAAAATTCTTTACGACAAGCGCGAACTGGAAACGCTTGCGGGCCGCGTCACGCTTGGCGTTTTGGTGATGCAAGACATCGCCACGATTTTATTTCTCGCCGTGCAGCCGAACCTGAAACATCCGACGGCGAACGTGATGCTTGTCGCCGTGTGGCACGTCATCCTGCTGCTGGCGGTGGCGTTTCTGGCGAGCCGGTTTGTGCTGCCCAAAATTTTCAAGATGATCGCGCGCCTGCCGGAACTCGTCCTCGTCGGCGCGCTCGCGTGGTGCTTTGCGATGGCGGGCTTCGCAGATTACCTCAAGCTCTCCACGGCGATGGGCGCACTCATTGCGGGCGTGATGTTGAGCACGTTTCCCTACACGCTGGACGTGGCCGCGAAGGTCACGAGCCTGCGCGATTTTTTTGTGACGCTGTTCTTCGTCGGCCTCGGCATGATCATTCCCGTGCCGACGGTGACGATTGTCCTGTGGACGATTTTTGTCTGCCTCGTGCTCGTCGTCACACGGCTGGCCACGGTTTTCCCGCTGTTGTATTCGATGAAGCAGGGCTATCGCGTGAGCCTGTTGCCGGCCATCAACCTCTGCCAGATGAGCGAACTTTCGCTCGTGGTGCTCACGCTCGGCAAGGCCAGCGGCGATGTCTCGGACAACCTCATCGGCATCGCGGCGTTCTCGTTCGCTTTCCTCGCTGTCGGTTCCACCTACGCCATCATCGGCAACGAAACGTTGCTGCGAAAATTCACGCAGCTTTTCAAAAAACTCGATCTCCACGACCTCGATCACACGGCGTTTCTCACCCGCAGCGAAACCAAATCTCGCCGCATCTGCCTGCTGGGATTTTCGTGGACGGCCAGTTCGCTGCTTGCGGAAATTGAGCGCAACCGCCCCGAACTTATTCCTGAAATTTGCGTGATTGATTTCAATCCCGTCGTCCACGAAAAGCTCAAGGCGAAAAATGTTTTCGCCGTCTATGGCGACATCACCGCGCGCGACGTGCTGCATCACGCGGGCGCATCGCACGCCGAAGTCATCGTCTGCTCGTTGCCAAACATGGTTTTGAAAGGTGCGAACAATCTGAAAATCCTCCGCCAGCTTCGCGAGCTGAATCCGCACGGGCAGATCATCGTCCATGCGGAATTGCTTTCGGATGTGCCCGTGCTTTACGCTGCCGGCGCCAGCTACGTCACCGTGCCGCGTCTGTTGGAAGCGGACAATTTGCTGCAAGTCATTGCCGCCGCCGAAATGAAAACGCTCGACCACAAACGCGGCGAACAGGAAATGCTCCTGAAGGAACGCAGCGAAGTGATTCCGTAATTTTTTGATGAAACCCGTCTCTCTGAACTCCGCCTTGGCCGTAGCCGTCAAAGCCGCACGCGCCGCCGGCAAGGTCATGCACACCAACTGGCACAAGCCCAAGCGCGTGAACTCCGCCGAAGCCCACGACATTAAGCTGGAACTCGACGTGCAATGCCAGGCGCTCATTGAAAAAATTCTGGCCAAAACTTTTCCGCAGATTCCGGTGCTGGGTGAAGAGGGTTCCACCGGCGACGTGACCGCCGAGTATCGCTGGGTCATTGACCCGATTGACGGCACGGTGAATTATTTTTTTGGGATGCCGCACGCCTGCGTTTCCATTGCTTTGCAACATCGCGCCGAATCCGTCGTCGGCGTCATTTACGATCCGTTCACCGATGAAATCTGGACGACCACCAAGGGTGCACCGACGCGGCTCAACGGAAAAATTGTCCGCGTCAGCAACCGCTCGCGGCTTAACGACTGCGTCATCGCCATGGGCTTTTCCAAGAGCCGGGATAATTTGCAGAAAAGTTTGCCGCACCTCATCCGCATCTCCAAGCAGGCCAAAAAAATCCGCATCATGGGCAGCGCCGCGCTGGAGCTCGTCTATGTCGCCTGCGGGCGGCTGGACGCCTAC
>JBEEMY010000452.1:0-2852 GCA_041192415.1 Verrucomicrobiota bacterium
AAACATAATCGCGTTTGATGACCGCGTTGGTGAGCGCCGAGGCATCATGACCAAAAACAGCGGGGTGTTCATTCAGAAATGCTTTCGTCACGCGCTGCGGGTCGGCTACGGGAAATTTATTCAACGCGGTGGGCGAAATCGCCGCGCCGCTGCCAGCGGGGCCGGTGAGAAAACCGTCCCGCCGCGCCACGAAGTTGGGACGGGGTTGGCGGTCGTCCAGGCCAATTCGCACATCGGCGATTTTGGTCATGAGTCGGCTGACTCCCGCTTCGTGGGCGGCAGAAATTTGGTTGGTGTTCGGCGCGGCATTCTGACGCACGTCGAGATTGGGCAACTCCGATTGCTCGGGATGTTGGAACGCGTTAGCCGCAAAGCCGTCGCTCAACAACACGCAAAGCCCGAAGAGCTTTAATAGCGATGGTTTCATCTGGATTGAAAATTTAGGCATACAGCGTTCACGGCTTTCTGAGCCGGAAGAAACCACTGCCCGTCTGGGTTGGGATGGTCGCTTGATAATTGGTGTCCACGACGGTGATCGAGCTGACGGACACCACCCAGTTGGTTGATGTCAGATCGGAATTTTGTTCGAGCACAAAGCCCGTTGCGTTGGTGGGCCACTGGAGAACCAGCGCGCCCGGTGAAGTTGCAGCAAACGCCAATGGCGGCGGAACAACCGGCACGGAGACGGCGGTGAAGTTCGCCACGAAAGCGGAATTGGCCAGAGCGGTGAACGAGATTGGATTGTTCGTGCCCGCTGGCACGCCGCCGAGCGTCCAGTTGGTGAAGACAAATCCGGTTGCGGGAATCGCCGTGAGGGTGACACTCGCGCCGTTGGTCGCTATGCCGGAACCTGTGACGCTCCCGCTTGCAACCGGCGCGACACCGGCACTAATCGTAAAAGTTTGCGGAATGAATCGCTGCACCACGAGGTTGTCCGCGAAAAATAATCCCGACGCGAGGCCAACGGGCGCGACGTCAACCACGACGATGGTGAACGGCGTTGCCGAATGGTAGGCGAGGTGACCTTCGGGATACCCACCGTTGATCCAACTCCCTTGCGAGGTGCTGGAGCCGACGGCAGGCGTGGCCATCGAATTGGTATAAGCCGTGACTCGCATGGTGGCGGCGATGTTGTATTCGCTGATGATTTCACCGGTCGTAAAATCCATGGCAAAATTCGTCAGTGGTTCGCTGAATTGAATTTGCACCACACTTCCCGCCCCACCGGAATACAGCATTTTTCCGGTGAACGCGGGATTAACCGCGATGACCGAAGTGCCTAGGTCTTGAATGGACCACGAGCCAATCGGCGCGCTGAAGTAAGCCGTGACCTGACGGTTGGACTGCGAGGCGGGCATACTTTGATAAATGGAAAGTGCCGGATAGCCGGTGTCGAAATCAAAGATCGCCGTCGTCGGCAACGGCGCGAAGTTCGCGACGAGCGCGTAGTTCGCAGTAAGCGTGAAAGAATAATTCGTCGCAGTGCTGACGGGATTGCCAGAGTCCGTCCAGTTCACGAATTGAAATCCCGAAGCGGGCGCTGCTTGAACCGTCACCGTGGCGTTGCTGTTGAACGTGCCGGCCCCGCTGATTGATCCGCCGAAAAGCGGCGTGGACGCCGTAGTGACTGTGTAGGCGGGAACGAAGTTGGCGACGAGCGTGCGATTGGATTTTACGGTGAAGCTGTAAGTGGCCGCCGTGCTAACCTGCGTGCCGCTCTGTGTCCATTTGGAAAATCCCCAGCCTGCATTCGGCGTGGCGATGAGCGCGGCGACGGTGTTGCTCGGATAATTTCCCGCACCCGTCACCGTTCCCGCACCCACGGGCGTAACGCTGGCGGTGATGGTGTTCGTCGGTGCGTCCGAAGCGATTATTTTGAAGGCGGTATCGCCGGGGGAACTCAGGAACATGGCCAGCCCAGTGTAGAACTCGATGTGATTGCCGCTGCCACCGCGCGCGATGCCCGCCCAGCTTCCGCTCGTGTCCTCAATGAGCATCGTGTAGTTCGTCCCGACGTAAAGCTGCACCGGCGTGGTCGGGACATATTTGAAATTATAAATCGCCGTGCCGTTGAAGGTGCCGAGCAACGTCTGTGTGAAGTTGGTGCCAACATTGTAATTCTTGTAGGCGGGAACCGTGACCTGCGGATTGCCGTATGGATGCGCTGGATCATAAATTGTGACGGTGAAGTTGAGCCCCACCCCCGCGCCGCCCTGCCAGTCAATCTCCGCGCAGGCTCCACTGTTCGTCACGGTGAACGTGTCGAAGGCGTAGGTATCAGAGTCCAGCCCGTCGGGCGCAAACCAGGAGGACGCAATCAGAACGCCCGAACCGTCCTGCGGGCGATCGCAGAGGACAACTGCATTGGCCGCGAGGGATAGCGACAGAGGAATCAGCGCGATGAGTTTTTTCATAAAAGTTTTTTAAGGTGGATTCAGGGATGACTGAGCCGGAAGAAGCCACTGCCTGTCTGGGTCGGGATGGTGGCTTGATAGTTGGTGCCCACGACGGTGATCGGGCTGGCGGACACCGCCCAGTTGGTTGGGCCCAGATCGGAATTCTTTTCGAGCACAAAGCCCGTTGCATTCGTGGGCCACTGGAGAGCCAGCGCGCCCGGTGATGATTGCGCCAATGCCAATTGCGGCGGAGCAACCGGCACGGAGACAGCAGTGAAGTTCGCGACGAAGGTATAATTACCCAGCGCATCGAACGTGACGGGGTTGTTCGTGCCAGCCGGTGCGCCGCCGAGTGTCCAGTTGGTGAAGGCAAATCCTGGAGCCGGAAGCGCGGTGAGCGTGACGCTCGCGCTGTTACCGACGATGCCCGCGCCCGTGACGCTGCCACTCGCGGCC
>JBEEMY010000453.1:0-2828 GCA_041192415.1 Verrucomicrobiota bacterium
AATTGGTTCGTGCCCGAGTTCGCCAGCGTATTCGTCGCGCGCACATCCCACGCGATGTCATTCAAGCGCACGCCGGCGGGAAAATCCCACGCCCGATGCATCCACACCGCCTCGCTCGCCGTGAGTTTGAGAATATCGCTGCCATCAATCCGCGCCTGAATCTTCAGCGTGGCTGCGGGCGACAGCAGCACCGGCTTGAGTATCGGCATCAGTTTTGGAAAGTGCAGTTTGAATTCATACGGCGCAGCTCCCAGCGGCGTGTCGTCCAGATAAAGAACCAACGCGCCGTTCGTCCGTTCCAACGCCACCACGTCACGCCCCGCGATGATTTCCAGCCGCGCATCCGCCAGCGAAAATTGTTCCGGCAGGAAACTGACCGCGCCCGTCGTCGTCATGAAATTTTTGGCCGAAGGATTCCATTGCGAATCATTCACCACCACCGCGCCCGCCGGCCAGTCCCAGTTCACATGCTCCCACAATGCGCCCCGATGATTCAGCGTGATACGATCCGAGCCATCAATCACTCCCTGAAAATGAAACACCGCCTCATCCGCATTCGTCGCGTCTGGCCCCAGCGGCGGAACCGCCACGAATTGCAATTCCGCCGAGACCACCTGATTGGTCGCCTCGCTGAAGCGGACGTTCAAGCGGAAGAAAGCGCGTTCCAGATCCGGCTTGGGCAGGGTGAACTCCATCACGCCACCCGCAGCGGGAACATTCAGCGCGGCGGCGGATTGCCAGTCAGCGGTCAAGTCCGGCCGCAGTTCCAATACTGCGCGCTCCACGCCGGACGGGAACGACGCTACAAATTCCAAATTGGTTCCTACGACAGCAATGGAGTTGATGACCAGCTTAGCCTCGAGGACCGCGCCCGCCACCCGCCCGCACCACAAGCAAACGCACAGCCAGAGCAATGTCCGCCAGGCTTGGTTCATGGTTTTTCCATTTTGAAAAAGTTCGTTCACCGCAAACGAACCACCGCTATTTTTTCGGGAAGTTCGGGTCCGCCATCACCTCAACGATTTGTTTCGTGTGACGTTCGCTGTGCGCGGCGATGAAGAGCACCCATTCGTAACCGTCGAGTTCCTTGCCGAGCGGGCTGGCAATCGCGTGTGCGCGCAA
Organism: Verrucomicrobiota bacterium; assembly: GCA_041192415.1. Taxonomy (GTDB): domain Bacteria; phylum Verrucomicrobiota; class Verrucomicrobiia; order Limisphaerales; family UBA11358; genus UBA11358. The sequence goes on from JBEEMY010000453.1 coordinate 1,123, forward strand.
ATCTTTCGTCGTCTTCAGGAAGGCAATTGTCTTGGCGCGGCTTTCCTTGAAATGTTTCAGACTGTCCTTCGGTGAACCGAAACGGTTGTCCGGCTGCAACGGCTCCGGGGCTTGCGCCTTGTGGGAGCGGTCAGGGATGGCCTGCAGCACGAATGCATCAATGGCTTTCACGTCCACGGCATTGGTGCGCGCCGGAGCCGTCATCACCTTGGTCTTGACCATGTCCATGAGAAAATCCTCGGCGGCGGCGATATGCTCCGTCACCTCGGCCACCGACCAGCGGTTCGTGGCCGGCTTGAAATTCCACTGCGCTTCCGTCAAGCCTTTGGTGGATGCCAAGACACCGGCTTCCGTTTTCTTGAGATACGTCAGGGCGGAGGCGATCTCTTCCTTGGAAAGACCCTGTGCTTGAAGAACCGGGCTGACGAGAACTGTGAGACACAACGCGAATAAAAGTTTTTTCATAGGATGATGGGATGGTGTTTTATTGACGAACCAGCGGAGAATAATCCTCTGCCAGCGGCGGACAAGGGCAAAATCAACCAGCCCGATTTTTTGACAGGATTAATCGGATTTACAGAATTTGTTTTAATCCTGTCCATCCGATTAATCCTGTCTCCCACCGCCCGCTTGCCTTTTTTCATGCAACGTGAAACGCTGCCCGCAAATCAAACCAAAATAAATTTATGGCCAACCCCATCCCCGCCGGATTCCACACGCTCACCCCGCACATCGTCGTCGCTGACGGCGCGGCGGCGCTCGAATTTTACAAAAAAGCCTTCGGGGCCGAGGAACGATTCCGCCTGCTCGTGCCGGGCGGCGACACCGTCATGCACGCGCAAATGACCATCGGTGATTCCGTCCTCATGATCGGCAGCGAATTTCCGCCCGACTGCCTCTCGCCCAAGGGACGCGGCGGCAGCAGTGTGTTTCTGCACCTCTACGTTGTGGACGCCGATGCGTTGTTCGACCGCGCCGTGAAAGCCGGCTGCACCATCAAGATGCCCATGTCCGATACCTTCTGGGGCGACCGCTACGGCATCGTGGAAGACTTGTCCGGCCATCAATGGTCTATCGCCACGCACCAGCAGAACCTCACCCCCGAGCAGCTCGCCGCCAACGCCAAAGAATTCATGGCCAAGATGGCGAAGCAGTGATCACCGCCAAGACGCCAACTCTTGCCGGTTTGGCAGAAAACAGGGTGTTTTTGTGGTTTTCCAAGGTTTTCCACAGTGGAACTGCTTTAGTCCTCGTCAGGATTACCCCAGTCCTAGTCAGGACTGCTTCAGTTCCAGTGGGGTTGTTGTAATCCTCGTCGGGATTATTACAGTCCTTGCAAGGATTGCTTTAGTCCTAGCCCGGACTGTTTCAATCCCGTCGGGGTTGTGGCAGTCCTAGCTAGGATTGCTCCAGTCCTAATCAGGACTGCTCTGACCCTAGCTAGGATTGGCACAGTCCTGATCAGGGTTGCTTCAGTCCCGACTAGGATGGCATCAGTCCTAGTCAGGGTTGGAGCCATGATGACCAGGTTTGTTTCAGTCCTAACGAGGGATGCTCCACCCCTAGCAATGGTTGTTTTAGTCGTGTTCAGAGTTGCTTCCGCCCCAAGCGGGGTTGTTCCAGTCCCAGCTAGGATTGCTTCCGTCCGGGGCGGGATTATTGGGCGGATGAGGAGGCACGCAGTTCCGCCGGGTGGATGCGCAACA
>JBEEMY010000454.1:0-2823 GCA_041192415.1 Verrucomicrobiota bacterium
TCGCAATCGCTGCCAACAGGCCGATGATGGCCACAACGATCATGATTTCAACCAAGGTGAAACCAGCATTACGGAGGTTTTTGTTCGTTTTCATTTTGTCTTTCATTTGTTGCGGTGTGAACTAAACGGCCAGCGGGTTATATGATTACGACTTTGCTCACTTTGATTGCTGGCCGCAACCGCGTTGAATTGAAAGTAGCACTGTGGCTGCCAAAGCGAGGAAAAGCAATGTCCGGCTTTGCCGATATGTTTTGTCGGGTGAAACCTGACAAGTAACCGCAGGGTTACTTGGCCAGCCGCACTTCGTTCCAACGGATGGCGGCGCGCATCAACTCGGTGGCGTTGGCCAGATTGAGCTTCTCTTTGATCCGAGCGTGGTAGGCTTGGACGGTTTTGAAGCCGACGTGAAGGTGGTCGGCAATCTGCCGCGTGCCGTGGCCGTGGCCGAGCAATTCAAACACTTGCAATTCGCGGTCGCTCAACTGCTCGACCGGCGTGGTAGATAAATTTTTCCGTCCGCCGACAAATTTTTCCGCCATGAGTGCGGAGATTTTTTCGCTGATGAAAAGTTGCCCGGCGTGGACGGCGCGCAGGCCAGCGATGACCTTGGTGGTAGCCTCGCGTTTCATGATGTAGCCGCGCGCGCCCGCGTGCAGCGCCCGCTCGGCGTAAAGCGATTCATCGTGCATGGAGAGAACTAGCGTCCGCACCCCGGCACAGCTGGCCTTGATGCTTTTGAGCAGTTCCAATCCCGAACCGGTCTCCAGAGAAATATCCACGAGCGCCACGTCCGGCTGAGCGGCGGCGATGAGTTCCAAGGCTTGCGCCTCTGTGCCCGCTTCGCCACAAACAAGCAAATCCGGCTCCTGGCGAATCAAATTCACCAAGCCGTCGCGCACCAGCGGATGGTCATCCACCAGCAAAATTTTAATTTTATCCGCCATGTTCGTCATTGACCGGAGCCAAAACCGGTAACGTGCAAGCTATCCGCGTGCCGCGCGTGGACAGCGGCTCGATTTCAAAAGTGGCGCCAATCAAATCCGCGCGATACGCCATGACGCGCAGCCCCATGCCGCCAGCTTCGCGAAAATTCGCCAGCAAGCCCGCGCCATCGTCCGTGATGGTAAGCGCCAGCTCATTCTCCGATGCATCCAGACAAATGTTGATGAGCTGTGCGCGACCGTGGCGAACGGCATTGGCCACGGCCTCCTCGGCAATATGAAACAAATGCGTCGCCACCGCTGCGTCCGGCAACGGCGTGGCGGCATCACCTTCAAACCGGCAGGCCACTTTGAATTGCGCGCTGCTGCGGGCGGCCAATTCTTGAAAATTTTCCAGCAGCCGATCAGGTTGCAATTCCACCGGACTTAAGCCGCGTGATAAACTCCGCGTCTGCTCAATCGCCGCTTCAATCAAGCGCACGAGCCGACTCGTTTCCACGGATTCGGGCGCAGACTTGTCCGCCAGTTTTTGACTGACCAGTTGGCCCGCCAGCGCCGCGCCGGTAAGTTGCTGGCAAAGGCCGTCGTGCAATTCGTGGCCGATGCGACGCCGTTCCCGCTCACTGGTTTCCAGCAATTCTTTTTGAAGACGCATCCGTTCGCGAATTTCTTTCGCCAACGATTCGGTCCGCAACTGCACGCGCTGCTCCAACTCGCGGTTGAAATTTTTTATTTTTACCAGCAGCCGCACCACCACGAGGTAGAAAACAAACATGATGGAGGCGTTCCACACCGGCACGAAGTAACTGGAATAACGCGCTCCCGCCTCGATGTTGGAAGATACCCACGCCGCCACGCTCAACGCCGAAATTAAAATCCCAAACGAACCGCCCACAAACCACACCGCCAAATAAACTGCCGCCAGATAAAAAATGAAGAAAAACGTCTCGTAGCCCGTCCAATAGTCCACCAAGCCAACCACCGTCACAAGACACACGCACAGCGGAGCCACAAAGCGTTGCGGCCATTGCCCCCAGCGTTTAAGCCACGGAATCGTGCGAATCATATTTTCAGCGGCCAACTGCGAGGTTGGCCACCCCATTTAAGCAAGCACCGCGCCAGCAATCAGACCGGCGATGACGTTGAAATTGATTTACTTCGCGTCCCGCCGAAATATAATGCGGTCTTGGTGGCCGATGTGGCGGAATTGGCAGACGCGATAGACTCAAAATCTATTATCCGTAAGGGTGTGTGGGTTCGACCCCCTCCGTCGGCACCAACTTTTTTCTTTGGCTAGCAAAGAAAAAAGTTGCCGCGCCGTAGCGAAGCGCAGGCGGGCTGCCACGCCAACCAAAACGACATGGCCTTCAAAAATTTCCCCGACCAATCCCAAGGCGTTCAACTTTTGCAACGCTCGCTCGCGCGCGGTCGTCTTGGCCACGCTTATCTTTTCACCGGCGATTCGCTCGAAGAACTTGAAACCCTCGCACGCACGCTGGCCAAGACACTTAACTGCCTCAACCCAGCCAAAACTTCCGGCATCGCCACGGATTGCTGCGACGAATGTTTGAACTGCCGGAAGATCGAGAACGACAACCATGGAGACATCCATTGGGCGCGGCCAGAATCCAAATCACGCGTCTCACGTATGCCTAACACATTCTTGATAAGATCGGGCATAGCTCCGGGCGTTTTGCCTTTTTGATTAGCAAGTTGCCGCCTGATGAGGGTGGGTGAATCGGGCGGCGTTTGTTGAGGGAGTCCGGCAAAGAGATTGGCAGTTTTTTTGTCTTTAGGTAGAGGAGGCGAGCGATTCTCGTCTTGCTTGAGTTGGGGAGGGTCTTTTGGCTGAATGACTGAATCGCTATCCACTGCGTCGCCT
>JBEEMY010000455.1:0-2821 GCA_041192415.1 Verrucomicrobiota bacterium
GAGGGCAAAACCGTTTTCTTCTCGTCGCATGAATTGGGCGAAGTCGAAACGGTTTGCGACCGCGTGGCCATCGTGCATCAAGGCGAACTCAAAGCCGTCGGCACGGTTGCTGAAATTTCCACTGGCTCCACCAATCTGGAGCAAGCATTTCTAAAAATCGTCGGCGCTCAATCTACCCCGTTGCCATGAATAAAATTTTCGCGCTCGCTGGTGTTGTCATTAAAGAACTCTACCGTCGCAAGGATTTCTATGTCCTGTTTTTCCTTACCGCACTGCTCACGCTCGGCGCGGGGGCGATTAATTTTTTCCACGATGATAAAATTGTCCGCATCGTCAAGGATGCGTGCCTGCTGCTGATTTGGATTTCTGCGCTCGTCATCACCATCACCACCACTGCCCGGCAAATCCCTGCGGAGCGCGAGGCGCGAACTATTTTTCCGCTTTTAGCCAAGCCAGTTTCCCGCGCCCAAGTCATCCTTGGAAAATTTCTCGGCTGCTGGCTCGCGTCCGGCGTGGCGCTCGTCGTCTTCTATTTATTTTTCGCCGTCGTCACCGGCTCGCACGAACACATCTGGCCGCTGGTGATTTATTTTCAAGCCGTGTGGATGCAATGGTTCATGCTCGGCATCGTCACCGCGATGGTTTTGCTCGGCTCCATTTATTTTGCCGCGCCGTCGTCCACTACCACGATTTCCTTCATCACCGTCGTGGGCATTCTGGTTTTGGGCACGCACTTGAACACGATCGCGCTCTCCCAGCCGCAACCGATTCAATCCATTCTCTCGGCAATTTATTTTGCCATGCCGCATCTGGAATTATATGACCTCCGCGATTTCGTGGTCTATAACCAACCTGCCGTTCCCTGGCTGGCCATGGCCGAGGCTACGGCTTACGCCATCGTGTGGACGGTAATTTTCCTTTTCCTCGCTTGGCTTGGTTTTCGTCGCAAAGGTTTGACCACCTGATGAAAATTTCCCCGCTCGCCATCATGGGATTTTTGCTGGTGCTGGCGTTCACGCTGGCCACCCGGCTCCTGCCGCAAGCCGCCACTTGGAGCGCGCGCGGCCAGTCTGACAACCTCTTTGGCATGATGTTCGGCGATGGTCGCAAATTGTTCGCCAACCAGTTTTTCACCATGGCCGATGTTTATTTTCACAGCGGCTATTACCCGTCCATCTTCGATAAAAAATCCGAGGAGCAAAAAGAAATCATCGCCGCCAGCCACGGAAAAAAAGAATCGGAAGAGGATGAGAAGAACGAAGATTTCCTCGGCCAACCAAAAGACTGGCTGGATGCCTTTGGCCGCAACTTCAGCATCGTCCAACACACGCATCTGGAGGCGGGCAAGGAGCGCGAAATTCTCCCGTGGCTGCGCCTGGCCGCCGATCTCGACCCGCAAAAAATCGAGACCTACACCGTCGGCGCGTTTTTTTTGCGCGAACATCTGCAACGCCCGGATCAGGCCGTGGACTTTCTCCGCGAAGGTCTGCGCGCCAATCCCGACAGTTGCGAACTCATCTTTGAACTTGGCCGCATCTACTACGAAAGCCGCCACGACCTCGACCACGCCCGTAACATCTGGCTGCTCGGCGTGAATAAATTTTTCAAGCTCAAGCCTGACCGACAAAAGGAAGACAAACTTGTCTTCGAGGAAATTGTCGTCCATCTCGCGCGGCTGGAGGATGATGCTGCGCGTTACGACGAAGCTATCAACTGGTTTCACGTCGCCCAAAAAGTTTCTCCCGTCCCAAGCGCGTTGCAGGGGCAGATTGATGCGCTCCAGAAAAAAATTTCCGCCAAGCAGCCGTGACAATTTTCCGCGCTCTGGTTTAATTCCGGCGTGAAAGCACGCACGTCCAAAATCAAACGCCACACGCTGGAGACCCAGATTTCTGTCCGCCTCAACCTGGACGGCAAAGGGAAATCCAAAATCGCCACCGGCATCCCGTTCTTCGACCATATGCTCACCCTGTTCGCCAAGCACGCGACGGTGGATTTGGAATTGCGTTGCCACGGCGATCTTGAAGTGGATGCGCATCACACCGTTGAAGACTGCGGCATTGCGCTCGGTCAGGCCATCGCCGCCGCGCTCGGTGACAAGCGCGGCATCCGCCGCTACGGCCACGGGTTTCATCCGCAAAATCCGTTCACGGGCGAAGCCTACGTTCCGATGGATGAATGTCTCGCCCGCTGCGTCGTAGATTTCAGCGGACGTCCCTTCCTCATCTGGCGCGGGCTGGACAAATTTTCGCAGAAGAAAATTTCCGACGCGGAAAAAAATCAGGACGTCTCCAGCACCTTCCGTTTTGGACTCGCCCGCGAATTTTTCCAAGGCTTCACGAATGAAGCCCGTTGCAATCTCCACCTCGAACTCCTTTACGGCGACGAGCCGCATCACATCGTCGAGGCGCTCTTCAAAGCGTTCGCGCGCGCCGTGGATGCTGCGCGCCGCCACGACCCGCGCATTGCCGGGCAACTGCCCAGCACCAAGGGCAAGCTGTAGTGGCAGGCGGAGGTGGGTTTTAGTCCCCTCTCCCCCGAGGGGGGAGGAAGCCGGAACGTCAGCGCATTGATTGAAATAAATTTTTTCAGACTGCCCGCTACCCGTCAGGCAGGATGCCTGACGCTACCGCGTCACCGTCCAAATTATTAGTTGCCACAAACAAGTTCCGTAGTAATCTTAATTAAAGTTTCCAACGAACACACCGCCCATGAAATCATTGTCATCATACCCGAACCGCAAAGCATTCACCTTGATTGAACTCCTCGTTGTCATCGCCATCATCGCCATTCTCGCGGCCATGTTGTTGCCGGCACTGGC
>JBEEMY010000456.1:0-2819 GCA_041192415.1 Verrucomicrobiota bacterium
GGCAGCACCGTGAGCAAGTCGAGTTTGCCGGTGAAATCCAAATCCGCCAGCAGACCATCGCGGCCTTGCAATGCCTTCAGCCCCGTCATCGCGGTGACTTCGCGGACGCTGCCATTCGTGGCAACTTTGAAAACGTGCGAGGCCGCCTCGCCCAGCACGACGATATTTTCCGTGCGGCCATTGCTTAAATCGCCAACGAGCACGCGGCGATAATTCGCGCCGGGTTTTCCGGGCGGCAGTTCGCCCAGCGGCTCGAAGCGCCCGCCGACATTGTTCAGTAGGCAGAAATTATTTTCACTCGCGCAGACAAACAAACTGTTGCGTCCGTCGTGGCCGAAATCCACGACGGCCATCGGCCCGTGAAACTTTCCCGACGACGGCAAGGCGGCGGCGGTGGCGTCAACAAACTTCACCTGCACGCTATGCAAATCGGGTTGTTCCAAGGCGAAAGCGATGCGCGGCAAAGTGTATTTGCATTTTTCAAACGTGGCTGCCGAGGCCGTGACGCCCGCGTTTTTCGCCGTGACTTCCTGATGCTTCTGCATTTCCTGCGCGGCATCCGCGCTCCGACCGGCGCGTTCGTAAAGCCGGGCAAGTTGATAATGAACGGACGGATGCTGCGGCTCAAATTTGGCGACGGATTCAAACTGCGTGATGGCCTCCTCGACGTGGCCGAGTTTTTCCTGCGCGAGTCCGAGCTGAAAATTCAGCGCGGTGACAGCGGGATCGAGATGCTGCGATTGCTGGAAATTTTTCACCGCCGGTTCGGCTTGCTCCAAACGCAACTGCGCACAACCCATCAGATAATAAGCCGCCGCGCTGTTGTGATCGAGATTCAGCGCCTGCTGCGATTGCTCGATGGCGTTCGCGGCATCGCCCGCGAGCAGGCAGGCGTTGGCGAGATTCAGCCGCGCGTCGAGATTTTCCGGCGCGAGCTTCACCGCTTCGAGATAAGTCGCGATGGCATTGGTCGCGTCGCCTTTTTCAAAAAATCCGTTGCCGCGCGTCATCAGTTGGGTGAACGAATCGGTGGCTTTCTGGTCAGCGGGTTTTGCGTCGCCATCCTTTTTCGAGCAGGCAGGCAGGAATATCAATAGAAAGAAAATCGCGGCGAGCAGAACGGGCCAGATGAATCGGTTACGCATGACGACGGCAAATTAACGGATTAAAATTCAACCGCCAAGAAAATCACCGGGCGGAAACTATTCAATGCGAAAATGCTTCGCAACTCTCTGCCTCACATCACGCCGGAGGTGAATTGAAATGTCATTGTAATGATCAAGCCCTTCAAATCGAATCAATGCGTCAGTAAACTTATCCACGTCAGAGTCGGTTTAAGAATGAGGTGGGCTTTTGCGTCTGGCGGCAAACAAAACCCAAGATCAACGCAAAGCTCTTCGAGCAATAATTCAATCTGGCGCGCTGGAATCGGCGAATCCATAAGAGTGATGTTTCTGAATTTTCCTCAAGGAGCTTCCGTGACAACCGTGGTCTGATTTAGCGGAACCGATTCCACTTTCTGCACCATGCCGCCCGGCCAGAGGATTTCCAGCGAGTCAATTTTCGTTGCGTCGCCGAGGCCGATGGTCACGGGCAATTCGGATTGTGAAAGATAGCTGCGCGTAGGCATCACCTGCCGCGACAACGTCTGGCCGTTCACGCGGACGGTGATCCACGCGCCGATGGCGTCGCGGTTGCTTTTCGTGCCGACGAGTTTCAGGCGAAGCCAATGATGATTTAATTTTTGGTCATTGCGGAGCAACAGCGGCGGACGACCCACCTGCGTCAGCACCACATCGAGATCACCATCGCCATCGATATCAGCAAACGCCGAACCGCGTCCGACGATGGGCTTGAATAAATCGCTGCCCGCTTTCTCCGGCGGAACGGCGACGAAGCAGCCGCCGCTGCGGTCGCCCGCGTTCCAAAATAATTGCGCTGGCTGTTCATACTTCTGGCTGCTTTGGATTTTGCTGATTTCCTCTTCCAAATGTCCGTTCGATGTGAGCAAATCCAGCCGACCATCCAAGTCGTAATCAAAAAAGAACACGCCGAACTTCAACAGCAACCGGCTCGCCGGGCCGACGCCTTCGGTGATGGCTTCGTCGCTGAAATTCGTCGGCGAATTTTGCGCGACGTAAAGCGCGGTCATTTCGTTCGCAAAATTTCCGATGGCGATGCCAAGCTTGCCATCGTTGCGATAGCGCGCGGAATCAATGCCCATCGCGCCGCGCGTGTTGCCGTAGTTGTCAAACGCGATGCCGGATTGCGCGCCGATTTCCTTGAACGTGCCGTCGTGTTGATTGATGAAAACCAGATTCGGCACCGTGTCGTTCGCGAGAATCAAATCAATCCAGCCATCGCCATTCACATCCACCGGCGCAACGCCGAGCATCTTGGCTGCGGGCACACCGGTCGCGGGATTTTTCACCTGCAATCCGCTCTTCGTGGAAACATCAGAAAAATGTCCGTTGCCATCGTTGTGAAAGAGATGCGAAAACGCGCCGGCGAAATTCATCGGCTGGCCGTAGGCGCGCGTGCGACCGTCAATCTTGTAGCCAACCTCCGCGTCAATTTCCTTCGACCATTTCACATAGCTGCCCACAAAGAGATCAAGCTTGCCGTCATTGTCGTAATCAATGAACGCAGCGCAGGAACTCCAGTCATTCGTCGAACCGCCGACACCCGCTTCGAGTGTGACTTCGTGAAATTTTCCGTGACTGTCATTGTGAAAAAGGTGATTGCCGCCAACGGCCGTGATGAACACATCGTCGAGTCCGTCGTTGTCATAATCGCCAATGGCCACACTCATTCCGTAA
>JBEEMY010000457.1:0-2811 GCA_041192415.1 Verrucomicrobiota bacterium
GGGGGCGGCACGACAGGTTATGAGGTCGCAAGAATTGGCGACGACTCACCCCTCACCGTAACCCTCTCCCCCCAAGGGGGCGAGGGAACCAAATCAAACTATGACCTAATACAGGAGGTGTGCATCAAGGGAAATTTATGGCGCAAAAAAAACAGCGCGTCCGATTTGGACGCGCCGTTTTTAAGGAACCGATTGCTTACGGCAAAATCCGCACGCGGTAGAATTTCACCTTGTTCGTGGTGGCATCGTCATAGGTCATGTCGTTGCCCGTGCCGGTGTTGGTGTTCAGCACCGACCAACTACCGTTGAACAACGTGGCGGAACGTTCGATGGCGTATTTTTTGCCGTTGACCGACGGCCAGTGAATCGAGGCGCTGTAGCCGGGCGTCACCGCCGATTTCGTTTTCACGCTGGGGAAATTATTCGCCGCGTTCGGATCCACACCGGCGACAAATTTTTTGTAGTTGTTGATGCCGTCGCCGGACGGGCAGGCGTTGGAGGCGGCGAGCGCGTTGTTGAGCGTGCCGAACCAACGCAAGCGCCAGGAATCTGGGATGCCGTCGCCGCTGGTGGAGTTGGTGCGGGTGCGGGTGGCGAGCACACCGGTCAGAGTATTTTGCGGGAAGGTGGCGAGGCCGTTCGGCGAGGCGGAGATGTGATCAAAATGCACGGCGTAGGCGGCGTTCGTGCCGGCAGACGCGGGGATGGTGACATTCAACGTGCCGATGGTGATGCTGCCGGTGAGGCCAGCGTTGGTGGTGTTCAACCACACGGCAGCATAATTGCCGTAGCCTTTGGAACTGGTGGTGTAGGGCGAGCCAATCACAGTGCTAGTCTGCGTGAATGACACGGCGGTGGTGATGGCGGGCGAGCCGTCCAGCGGCACGACGGTTACATTCAGCATCAGCGTGCGCAGCGGATAGCTGCCGAGGATGTTCGCGGTGATGGGGATTTGCACCACGGAACCGGCGGAGCCAACGACATCGCCAGCGGCAAAGTTGACGAGCGGGGCAACGGTGCTGACAACCTTGGGCGCAATCGTGCCCGATATGGCCACAACTGATTTGGTCGCGACGTGCGCGGCGACATTGGGGGTGGTATCCGCCACCCGCGCGCCGTTGTTCCAGAAGCGGCGGAAGAAGGTGGTGCTCGGATCCAGTGAGCGGCGGTAGGTCACATAGACATCGCAAATGTCCAGTGAGCCGTCGCCGAAAGCCACTTGATTGATGGTGGCGTCATTGCCATCAAACAGCGGGTCGGTCGGGGAGACAAAGCTGAACGAGTTTGTGTAGTTGCCGAAATTGACATTGCCCGCGTCGCTGCACAGTGCGCCGTAGCTGCCGCAGGAATCCATCGCGTCAAAGAAATCGCTGCCCGCCGGCGGATAATTCAGGCTGTAGATGGCGGACTGAAATACTTGCGCCACATCTGCGCTGACGAGGTTGCTGGAGCCGAAGTCACCGGCGTTGAACCAACGGAATGGATAGACGCTGCCCGCGACGTATTTGCGCTGGCCGACGGTGATGTATTTGAGGGCATTCACAGTGCCGCCAGCGGTTCCCAAATTGGTGGGCGCAGAAATAAACACGTCTGAACCAGCCGCACCGATGCCGTCGGAGGTGGCCGAGGGGCGGCCAATCAGAATTTTGTAGCTGTTATTTGTCTGCGCTGCGACGGGGATGCTGATGTTCAACCCGCCCACGATGACTTTGCCGCCGCTGGAAAGGAAAAGCGTGTCATGCGCCTGCGAGAAGGTCACCAAGGTCTGGTTCCCCGTATTATACAGGTTGGTGGCGCCCACGCGTTCCAGCCAGCCAACTCCCAGCAGGTTTAAACCGCTGTTGGTGGTCAACAAGCTGCTGAAATTGGTGGAACCGTCTATGTTCACCGGATTCGGGACGGAAGCACCAGCGGTGAACATGGCTGGGATAATGCGTTCATACAACGTCGGCGTGATGCCGGGGATCGGTTTTTCCAACATGGACTGGAAGCCGAAATTATTCACGGTGATGGGCGGGCCGGAGTTCGTCACGCCATTCGTCACAATGAGATTGAATTGCAGGCTGTTGATCGTCGGCGCACCGATGAGGCTCAAGGTGATGGGGGCGTAAAAAGTCTGGCCGGGCGAGGCCACGAAATCGCTTGAAGCCTCGCCGCTGGCGAAGCCGAAGGAAATGGTGTTCGGATTAAAACTGATGAGCGAGAATTGCTGAACGGCAATACCGCTGGGCGTGTATCCGTTGCGGAACGCGCGGACTTTGAAGATTACGTTGGTAGTGACGTTGATGCTCAAAGTCACGGGCTGATTGGAGCCGGATGAAATTGGCCCGATGCTCGGCGCGGCATTCGTCGGGTCAGAGCCGTCCGTCGTATACCAGAGAACGGCGTTGGTGGTCAGGTCGCTGACGGTGAATTGTGCCGCGTTATTTCCGAGAATGGTCGGGCTGGCCACCTGGAATAAAAATTCTGCCGTCGTCACTGCGCTGCGCTGGCCAAGTGAATCCACATTGACGGCCTTGATGAGCAAGTCCGGCATCGCGGTAACCTGCAACGGCTGGGCAAAACCCAGATCGTCTTTGTAGAACGGCGGGGTGCTGCCGTAGCTGGCGGACGGATTGGTTTGCATCAAGGGATCATTCGGCGCTCCCGCGATGAAGCGGGTAGAAACATTGTCGGTGGTTTCAATGGCGAGCATCGCATCGTTGTTCAGCGTGGTGATGGTCACGGGATAAAGTTTGGTGAAAAACCCGAGCTGAAAATCGCCCTCGTAATCAAACCAGCCGATGCGCGGCGCCGGCGGCGGCGGGGTAG
>JBEEMY010000458.1:0-2806 GCA_041192415.1 Verrucomicrobiota bacterium
TTTTTTGCCTTGGGCGGCGGTGGTGAGGTTGTTCATCAGCGACGCTTTCTGCGCGGCGTCCGGTTTCTCGGCCTTGCCGAACGCGGTGAAATCTGCTGTGAGGTCGGTGATGTTCTGGGCGGTGGATTGCAACGCGGGATCCACGGGCTGTGCGTCTGTGCTGCCGCGCTGGATGCGCGATTGTTCGGCGTTGTTCTGATCTACCACGCCGCGCGCGCGCTGCTTGGCGGCGGTGAACGGGTCGGCCATGGCGCTGCTGACGAGGAGCAGCACGGGCAGCAGAGCGAGGAATTTTTTCATGGCTTCAGTAGGTTGCGGTCAATGACCACTCTTGGACAAAAGCGAAATGTAATCGCGCAAGATGTTCTCGCTTTCAGACAGCGCGGCATCGTTCGGCGGGGCTTTGGAAATGGTGGTGGTGATGATTTGGTTGGTCAATGAAAGCGAATTGGTCGCGTCATTGGCGGCGACGATGGGGGCAAAATAATTCGTGGCGGCTCCCGTCAAAGAATTCGTGTCGAAGTAATGGGCGAGGCCGCGCGTCCAATTGGTCTGCACGTTGACGGTGACGATGTTGGTGGCCAGAAATGTTTTGGCGGCGGGCAGTCCGGCCTCCTCGGAATTCTTCACGGTGAGTTCGTAAACTTTGTAGGCGGGCAGGGGACGGGTGTCGCGTTCGCGTTCGCGTTCGTGGTTTTTGAGGACGTTGCGTTCGTGTTCGGCGATGGCTTCACGTTCGTTGAGCGTCACGGATTTTTCCGCCTGCGTTTTTTTGAATTGCTCAATGTCCTGACGGACATAGGCGAATTCCTGATTCGTGGCGATGCGGTCAAGCGAGCGGTGTTGCAGCTCGGAGAGGAACGGCGCGACGAGGTTCAGCTTGTCGTAGCGGACGGGGTCAATCGTATCCCAGGCCAGACAGTTGTCCAAGGCGGCTTCACCAATTTGCGTGGAGTGATTCCAGATGTCGGGCAAAACAATGTCGGAGTTCACACCGTTCTTTTGCGTGGACGCGCCGCTGACGCGGTAAAATTTTCCTTTGGTGATTTTCAACATTCCCGGATCGTTGGTGGCATCGGTGTTGGCGGGCCAGACGAATGGGCGTAACGGTTGCAGTTGTTGAATGGTTCCTTTGCCGTGCGTGGAAACGTCGCCGACGATGATGGCGCGGCCATAATCTTGCAAGGCCGCTCCCGCAATCTCCGAGGCGGACGCACTGAAACGATTCAACATCACGAGCAGCGGGCCGTCGTAAACGACTTCGGGGTCGGGGTCCGCCCCGATGGCCACGGCCCCGCGTGAATCGCGTTGCAAGACAATCGGGCCGTCTTTGATGAACAGGCCGGTGAACCGCACCGCTTCTTCGAGCGAACCGCCGGGGTTGCTGCGGAGGTCAAGGATGACGCCGGCGACTTTTGCCTGTTTCAATTTGTTGAGGAGCTTGGTGACATCCACCGAAGTGTATTTGGGCGTGGTGTGATCTTTGCCGTCGTTGCCAACGGGCGCGTAGAAGGAAGGCAGTTCGATCACGCCGACGCGTTTGCCGTCCGCCTGCTCGATGATTTGCGCTTTCGCCTCGCGATCTTCGAGTTTGATTTCCTCGCGGATGAGCGTGACGATGCGGCGGGCGCTCTGATCTTCAATCGGGCTGACGGTTAGGCGCACTTCCGTGCCTCTGGTTCCCCGGATGAGTTGCACGACTTTTTCGAGTTCCATGTTGACGACATCTACGGGAGCCTTGTCGGCTTGGGCCACGGCAATGATGCGGTCTTTGGGTTTGAGTTGTTTTGATTTCATCGCCGGGCCGCCGGGGACGAGTTCGCGGATGGTGCAATAACCAAAATCTTCCGAGAGCTGCGCGCCGATGCCAATGAGGGCGAGGTTCAATTCAATCGAGAAATCCGCTGCCTTGGGCGCGCTGAAAAAATCCGAGTGCGGGTCGTAGGCGTGGGCGATGCCGGAATTCAGGAAGACGCCGAGGACGGTGTCGCTGCTCCAGTTGGTGGTGAGGCGGAGGTTCCACTGGTAACGTTTTTCCAGCATGGCGGTGATGTTGGTGTGGGCATCGGCGGGAAAGCTGATGGTGAAGACGCTGTTACTCTCCTGAATTTCGCGACCAAGTTTTTCCGCGAGGTATTCGTAGCGGATGCGCTGCCGCCAAAGTTGCTTGGCCTCGTCCAAAGTTTTGGGGAAGGCGGCATCGCGGCGGTCGGTGGGAAATCTTTCATCCGTGGTGAACTTGAATTTTTCATGCGCCAGCATTTCGCTGACGTAGCTGGTGTGCTGCGCGGAACGTTTTGCGAGGCGCTGGTAGATGGAAAATGCCGGAGCGAGTTCAGAACGTCCGTGCCCGCCGACCATCAGCACGTCGAGATTGGTGCGGACGGAGGCGAACTCGTTGAGGTCGGACTGGAGGAAATTTTCATGGCGCGGGTCAAGCGCATCAATGTAGCCGTCGAACGCCTTGATGGACATCTCGCGGTCGAACGGGTGCGCTAAATAGTGGTAGGCCTCCAAAAAATGTGTGGCGACGAAGGCGATTTTTGCGTCGTTCGGTCCCGGCACGACCCCGACGGCGGGCGTGTTTGTCGGAGCCGGAGCGGGGGCTTTGGAAGTTTTGCAGCCAGCCCAGACGGCCAGCCCGATGATGAATTCACACAGGCAGCGTACAAAACCATAGTTGAAGGTAATATCGAGGTTGCGGTCTGGCAGGGCGAAGACCAGGGCCACCAGGCCGGCAAAGGCCGCACACCCCACCAGACCGCCTAACCATGCCGGCGCCTTGTGCAGCAGGACGATCACCGGC
>JBEEMY010000459.1:0-2801 GCA_041192415.1 Verrucomicrobiota bacterium
CCGCGCATGGCGGCGCTCGCGCTCGCGATGGTCAAGGATGCGTTGGATGCGTTCGTGCAAAAAAATTCCGCCGCCGCCCGCGCCATCATCCCGCGCGACAAAGAAGTGGACGCGCTCAACAAGCAGATTCACGCCGCGCTCGCGCAACACATGACGGACAATCCTGACACCATCCTGCGCTGCCTGCATTGGATTGTCGCTGCGAAAAGTTTGGAGCGCATCGCCGACCATGCGAAAAATATTGCCGAAGAGGTGGTTTATTTGTGCGAGGCGCAAGACATTCGCCATGGGCACTGAACGGGTAGTGGCACAGGCGTCCCGCCTGTGAGTTTCTGGCGACACCGCATTTTTTGAAACACACAGGCGGGACGCCTGTGCCACTAATTTTTTCGTGCGCCGTGAAAATTTTTCCGCCAGACTTCGCGTGCATGTTTTCCATCCAAAAACTTTTCAGCAAAGGTGACCGCTTTCAGGAATTGCTCGAAGCCGCCGCCGCCGAATCCCACGAAAGCGTCCGCCTCGTCATCGAACTGATGAAGTCCCCGCGCAACACGCAGAATTTCGATGACCTCATTCTGGCGCGTCGCAAAGAGAAGAAAATTTCCGAACAGATTAGCACCGAACTGGTGAACACGTTCGTCACCGGCTTGGAGCGCGAAGACATCGAGGCCCTCGCGCGCGGCCTGTTCCGCATTCCCAAGGCCGCCGAGAAGTTGGCCGAGCGCCTGTGCATGGCGGGCAAACAGTTGGACGGAATTGATTTTTCCAAGCAGGCCGAGATGATGGGCAAGGCCACCAACGCCGTTACCGAAATGGTCAAGTCGCTCCGCGACATGAAAGATTTGGAGAAGATGAAAGCCTTGAACGACCGCCTGCAACTGGTCGAAGTCGAGGCCGACAACCACATGAACGATTTGCTCCGCGAAATCTACGGCGGCAAATACGAGCCGCTCCGCGCCATGATTATCCGCGATGTTAATGAACTGATGGAAAAAATTGTGGACCGCTGCCACGACACCGGCGTCGTCGTCATGCACACCGTCCTCAAAAATTCCTGACGCCATGCTATTAGTTTGCACAGTCATTTTGGTGGCGTTGATTTTTACCTATACCAACGGCTTTCACGACACCGCCAACGCCATCGCCACCGTCGTCGGCACGAAAGTGCTTACGCCGCGTCAGGCCATCATGCTCGCGGCGGTCACGAATCTCTTCGGCGCATTCTTCGGCCTCGCCGTGGCCAAGACGATTTCCAGCGGCCTCGTGGACGCGCAATTCGTCACGCAAGGCGTGCTCGTCTGCGGTTTGCTCGCGGCCATCGGCTGGAATTTGCTGACGTGGTATTACGGTTTGCCGTCCAGTTCCAGCCATGCGCTCGTCGGCTGTCTCGTCGGCTCCGCCCTGGCGTTTGCTGTCTGCACGAACGACGCCAAGCCGCTGGTCAACAAGGATGGCAAATCTGTTTCTGTCTGGAGCGCGATCAAATGGACGGAAGTGAAGGATAAGAAAATTAAAAATCTCGTCCCCGCGCCGCCGGAGGTTTTGGCGGCGCTCGGCGATGGCATCAAAACCAACGGCACGCACACCGTTCACGTCGGCACGAACAAAGTGCAAGTCGTCGCGTTCTGCGGGCGCACGGCGCTGGTGGAAACGGTGGTTAAATCCGGCGCGGACAAGGGCGGCATTTTTTACAAGGTCGTTGTGCCGATGTTCTCTTCGCCGTTGCTGGGTTTTTCCGTGGGCTTTGCGTTCATGGTGTTTCTCTACGTCCTGCTGCACAAATGGCGACCCATCACCGTCAGCCGCGTGTTCGGACGGCTGCAATTGTTCAGCTCGGCCTACATGGGTTTTGGCCACGGCATGAACGACGCCACGAAGTGCATGGGCATCATCACGCTCGCGCTCGTCGCCGCGACCACCACCGGCGTATTTACCGATTTGCCGTCGTGGGCGGGCTTTCTTGTGACGCAGGAAGGTTCTGACCCGTTCACCTTGAGCCTCGGCGATCACATCGTTTCCGTGCTGCCAAATTTTTTGCAGTTTGGCTATATGCCCGCGCCGGCGGATGTGAAGAGCCAAGGAATTCCGAACTGGGTCGTGGTGCTGTGTGCGCTGACGATGGCGGCCGGAACCGCCGGCGGCGGCTGGCGCATCATCAAGACGATGGGCCACAAAATGGTGAAGCTCCAACCCGTGCACGGCTTTGCCGCCGAAACCACCGCCGCGACTGTGCTCGCCGTGGCCGGCACGTTGGGAATGCCCGTCTCCACCACGCACGCGATCAGCACGAGCATCATGGGCGTGGGTTGTGCGAAACGTTTTAGTGCGCTCAAACTCGGCGTCGTAGAACGCATCCTCTGGGCGTGGGTGCTAACGATTCCCGTGACCGCCGGCGTGGCGTTCTGCTTAGTCTGGGCCTGCGTAAAGGCGGGGATTCTGCGCTTGTCGGTCTAACTCTGCTGACGGAAAACAATTCATCGACGTGCGAAAATTTCCAGCCGCCGCTCACTTGGCAAACACGGCGATGGCTCGCGGCATGGCAACTAGATTTTTGCGGCGGCTATTTCCCGCTATCTTCACCGCACAAAACCATGGCGCATCTGGTGCTGACAATTGATTCGGATTCCGACCGGCGAAAACAATTCGTCGCGCGCGCGCTGGCCAGCCTACAATCACTGCCCGGCCTGCGGGTGGCGCAAGCTGAAATTGGGCAACTTGCCGTAGTCTGGGCGCACGGAATTTCCGCGCCGCAAAGCTGCCACCTGACCACGGATGCGTTTGCGCTGTTGCTCGGCTACGCG
>JBEEMY010000460.1:0-2797 GCA_041192415.1 Verrucomicrobiota bacterium
CTGCGAAAACTTTTGCCTGCGAAGCAGGCACTCTGTGGCGTGACAGTGTTGGCGATGTCCAAACCGTGCCGTCGCCTGACGCTGCGCTCGGCGACGGAGTTTTCGCAGCGCGAAAACTGCCACCTCTATTTGTGAAAGGCGTCCCTCCCCAATGAAAAAGATTTTCCAAAAATGGTTTCCGCCGTTCCTGATGCTCGTCATGGCGCTGTGGTTTTTCGGCAAGCTGCAACCGCCGAAGGAAAAGGGGTTCGCGTTCGGTGAATTTGGCCAGTTGCCCGTTACCGCCAATGGCCGCGTGCAGCCGCTGGATTCGCTCGCGCGCAATGCGCTGTTGCAACTGCGCGAAAAACAGACGCTCAACACCGAGCCGTGGAAAGATTGGAATGAAAAACCGCGTATCCTGCCCGCGACGGAATGGCTCGCGAACGTGATGATGAATCCCGCCGTGGCCGACGCGTGGCCGGTCTTCCGTGTGGATCATCCCGACCTCGTTTCGTTGCTCAAGCTGCCGGAGAAGGACAAGACGAAGCAGTCCGATGGAAAACATTTTTCGTGGAACCAGCTTCAGCCGTCGCTGGATTCGTTCCAGCAGGAAAATATGCGCGTGCAAAAAATCGAAGCCCCGAACCGCAGCGCCTACGAACACGCCGTGGCCAAGCTGCACAACCAGATCATGCTTTACGCGCAGTTGAAACTCGCGGTGCAGCCCACCTCCGCGCAGGACTGGCCGGTGGAACTCGCCGCGTATGAAAAATTTATTCCCGCCGGCGTCGCGGCGGCGAAGGCACAGCAGGCCGGTGAAAAATACGATGAGGAAGTTTTTAAGCAGTTCGCCGGTTACATTCAGGCATTTCAGTTCATGAGCCAATTGGAGCCGCCGCTGATTCTGCCGCCGAACGGCGCCACCGAATGGCGGCGCATGGGCGATGCCTTGCTCGACGCGCCGCACGGCGTGGCGATTGACGCGGCGATGCACAGCTACGCCAAGATGGCCGGCGCGCTCGCCGTGAATTCTCCCGATGCCTTCAACGCCGCCGTGAAAGATTACAAATCATCGCTGGTTCCGACGCAGACGAAGGCGCTCGCCAAATCCCGCGCGGAAGTTTTCTTCAACCAGATGGAGCCGTTTTACAACGCCACGGTCATCTACGTCCTCGCCGGGCTGCTTGCGATTTTTTCGTGGTTCAATTTGTCCGAGACCCTGCGGCGCGCGGCGGTGTGGCTGATTGCGCTGGCGTTTTTGATTCACACGACGGGCTTGATTTACCGCATGGTTTTGGAAAACCGGCCGCCGGTGACGAATCTATATTCCTCCGCCATCTTCATCGGCTGGGGCGCGTGTCTGCTGGGAATCATTTTGGAAAAGTTTTTTAAGAACGGCATCGGCGCGGTCGTGTCGGCGGGCGTCGGCTTCATCACGCTCATCATCGCGCATCACCTCGCACTCGAAGGCGACACGATGGAAATGATGCGTGCAGTGCTGGACACAAATTTCTGGCTCGCCACGCACGTCGTCGCCGTGACCGTCGGTTACGCGAGCACGTTCGTCGCGGGATTCCTTGCGCTGATTTATATCCTGCGCGGGTTCTTCACCAAGACGCTCGACGAAGCCACGGGCAAATCCCTCGCGCGGATGATTTACGGCATCGTGTGTTTCGCCACGCTGTTCAGCTTTGTCGGCACGGTGCTGGGCGGCATCTGGGCGGATCAATCATGGGGAAGATTTTGGGGCTGGGATCCGAAAGAAAACGGCGCGCTCATCATCGTGTTGTGGAACGCGCTCATCCTGCATCTGCGCTGGGGCGGCATCATCCGTGAACGCGGCCTCGTGGTCTGCGCCATCGGCGGCAACATCGTCACAAGCTGGTCATGGTTCGGCGTGAACATGCTTGGCATCGGCCTGCACAGCTACGGTTTTACGAACGCGGCGTTCCAATGGCTAATGCTGTTTGTGGTGAGCCAGCTTGCCTTCATTGCGCTCGGACTCTTACCAGGGAAATTTTGGAAAAGTTTTAAGACGCGGGCGGTGTGAATTGCTGAAAACAGCTACCTTGCATCTTCATCAACATCCAAACGGCGACGCGCAATTAAAGGACTGAAGGGTGAATCAGGCGAATGAGCAAACTCGCGAACGCCGCCCTCATCGGGGCCAACTAACTCGACTCGAACCAGAGAAACGTCTGAACGCTTGTTGTCGTTAAAATAATCTACTGCCGCAACCTTTGAAGCGGCGGAAAATTCATCAACATACATTTTGTCCTTGTGCTTCCAATGCACATGAAACTTGAACATTTCTTCCATAGGCTTAAAGAATGGCTAATGAATTACTCCTCTTCAGACTTAAACATCATGCCGGCAATCTTCTGGCTCATGGAAATAATTACAAGGCCAACCAGCGCCTGAACACCCGCTCCAACTGCGGTTGAAATAACGCGCAAAAGAGTCACATCGGTCTTCGACATAGTCATAGAAAACAGTCCGAATACAATGCCGCCGACACAGCTTGGAATGGCATAGATGCAAACTGAAAGTCCCAGAACCTTGATTAAGACGTTTGCGAGTTGCCTTGATTTCATATTGTTAGAGGAGGGTTTCTGCTTGGAGTTAAAGGCTGGCTGGATACCAAGTCAATTTAGAATTTTTACGCCGTCGCCATTGCTTCGGCCATCGCCGGTTGTCCACCTAAAAATTAAGCGGAGCGCGGGTCTGTGACCCGCAGCCGCTTCGCCAGACCGGAGGCGGACAAGCTTAATGAAGCTGGATTGAGTTCGGACGTTGCTGCAGGTCACAGACCCGC
>JBEEMY010000461.1:0-2792 GCA_041192415.1 Verrucomicrobiota bacterium
CCACGTCATTCCGCCCGTGCCGGAATGGACGGATGTGGCTGGCTTGAGTTACGCCAGTCCGGCGTTGCGCGAATACATGATTGCCATGCTCAAGTATTGGCTGAAGGAATGTGACGTGGACGGTTTCCGCTGCGACGTGGCTTACATGGTTCCCACGGATTTTTGGGAGCAGGCTCGCGCCGAACTCACGAAAATCAAACCCGACCTCATCATGCTCGCCGAGGCGACCAAGCCGGAATTGCTCACCAAGGCGTTTGACATTGATTACTCCTGGCCGCTGCTCGCCGCCTTGAACAAAGTCATCGTCCACGACGCGCCCGCCAGCGACATTCGCAAAAGTTGGGAGGAAAGTTTGAAACAATTTCCCAAAGGTTCGTTGCATCTGCGAATCAGCGACGACCATGACGAGGCTCGCGCCGTCGCCCGTTACGGACTCAAGGGCGCGCTCGCCGCATCGGCGTTGATGTTCACACTCGACGGCGTGCCGCTGCTCTACAACGGCATGGAAGTGGGCGATGCCACTGAATCTGGCGACCCCGCGCTGTTCGACAAGCTGAATATTTTCTGGAACCCGAAGGAACGTCCGGCACTCCAGTTCGTTTATCACGACCTCATCAAGTTGCGGAAAGATTATCCGGCGTTCACGAACGACCGCGTCATCTGGCTGCCCAACTACGAGGAGTCCAGCGTGGTCTCCCTGATGCGGTTGGATGCGAATGATGAATTCGTCGTGGTCGTCAACCTGTCGAGCCGGCCGGTGACGACTTCGCTCAAAGTTTTGAATGCGGCAGAGTTTAAGCCTGTAAAAATCGCGGGGCAATCCGTTGCCCCGGCGGGAGACCTGCCGCGTTTCCAATTGGAAGGTTACGGCTGGCGCATCTATCACCGGGCCACCGGCCACGCCACCAGCACGGCGGCGAAATAAAATAGCGTGCTGTCCGGCATCCTGCCGGCAGAACAAAAGTTGGCGCGGCTTAATTTGGCTGTAGCGCACGACGTCAGGAGTGCTTCCTAAACGACGCGTTACCGCGTCCCCTACAGATAGCCGCCCAAAAGTTTGCCCGCTTGACTTCAATTCCGTTTCCCGTCGGAATGGGCGCATGAAAATCACCCGTCGCGATCTCGTCGTTGCCGTTGTTTCCATTTCCCTCACCGTGGCCGGCCTGGCGTTTGCGCAAGCCGCCGCCAAGCCCGTCATGCACTCGCGCATTTTTAACTGGGCGGATTTCAAAGCCACACCCACGAAGGCGGGCGAACGCCGCAGCGTGTTCGATTCGCCCACGCCCACGCTCTCAAATCTGGAGTGCCACATCACCACGTTGAATCCCGGCGAAGCGCCGCACGCGCCGCACCGTCATGCGGATGAGGAATTGATGATTGTCAAAGAAGGCACGCTCGCGGCGATTCAAGGCGACCAGACGAACACCGTGGCGGCGGGCGGAATTATTTTTGAAGCATCGAATGAACTACACGGCTTGATCAACATCGGCACGAACCGCGCCACCTATTTCGTCATCAAGTATGTGCCGCATGATTTGGTGAAGTGAAATTGGGAAAACCGCCAAATACGCGAAAACTTTTCGTTTCACTTTTTTGGTTCGTGTATTTCGCGTGGTTCGCGGTTAAAAGTTTTTTCTGAACATCCCGCCGCCGCTCCTGTCCATTCCAGTAATTCTGTCTTTCCCTTTCAGGATTGATACTTTGACCGCATGAGCGATTTGACCCTCGGACTCCTCGGCGCGTTGCTGGCCACCAACCAGCCGCTCGCCGTCAGCAACCTCGTTCACGAGCAGACCGGCGTGGCTTTACCCATCGTCAATGCCGACGATGCCACCGAGCGCGAGTTGCGCACCGTGATGATCAGCGACGATGCGGCGATGGACGAGGTCAGCAGTTGGATCGCCACCAACGCCCTGCCACGTTCGGACACGAACGGCATCGCGCAGTTGAACCGGAAAATCATCGCCCGCTTCGATACCGTGAAGCATGACTACGATGTCTTCCTCCGCAACCATCCCGATAGCGCACGTGGTTTTCTGGCCTACGGAACTTTTTTGCACGACCTCGGCGAAGAACTTGCAGCCAAGGCCCAATACGACAATTCCAAGCAGCTTGATCCAAAAAATCCCGCCGTGTGGAACCAGCTCGCAAATTATTTTGGCGAGTTTGGCGAACTGACCAACGCCTTTGCCAGTTACACCGAAGCCATCCGGCTTGATCCGGTCGAGCCAGTCTATTACCAAAATTTTGCCACCACCGTTTATCTCTACCGCAAAGACGCGCGGGAATTTTACGGCATCAACGAGCAGCAGGTTTTCGACAAATCGCTCGGCCTCTATCAGCAGGCGATGAAACTCGCGCCCAACGATCTCGTGCTCGCCACCGATTACGCCTCGAGTTACTACGGCATCAAGCCCATGCGCACCAACGACGCGCTCGCCTCGTGGACGAACGCCCTGAACATCTGTCAGGACGAAAACGAACGGCAGGGTGTGTTGCTCCACTTGGCGCGAACGAAAATTGCCACCGGGTTTTTCGACGAGGCGCAGGCGCATTTGGACACCGTGACGAACGCCGCTTTTGGCGAAGTGAAAAGCCGGCTTATCCGCAGCCTGAACGACCACAAAAATCCGCCGCCTGATCTGGTTGAGGAAGTTGTCACCAACAGCGCGATCGCCGACACAAATCGCGTGGCAGCGGTGACGAATGAAATCGCTATCACCACCACCAATGCGTCCACCAATTTGCCCGCCGTCAACTTGCCTGCGCCAGCCTTGCGCGGGTTGAAGCCG
>JBEEMY010000462.1:0-2789 GCA_041192415.1 Verrucomicrobiota bacterium
CGGCGACGGCCATGTGGAAACGCACAAGGCATCCGAAATCCAGATGCGTTTCTTCGGCAACTACTACAACTTTTATTGAACCAGACGGTGAATAATTTTAAACCAGTCACTTTAATTTTTTAATGAAAACCAAACCCTCAAAATTTTCCGCCTTCACCCTGATTGAACTGCTGGTCGTCATCGCCATCATCGCCATTCTGGCGGCGATGCTGTTGCCGGCGCTGGCGAGCGCCAAGGAAAAAGCCAAGCGCATCCAATGCTTGAGCAACTTGCGGCAAATCGGCCTCGGCGCAACCATGTATGCCGGGGATTATCAGGACAAGGTTGCACCAGTGAACAATAATGGCGTCTCGCCAACGGCCTTTGTGGCGAATGCCATTGATGGAGATTCAACCGTCGGCGTGGTGGGCGCGATCAGTTCATACCTCAAGATTAAGGCCGGCAACACTTTGATTTGGAACTGCCCCGACCGCGTGGGTCTGCCATCTCCCGGTTTACCGTCCAGCGCGGGGACAGGTTACGGTTCGGGGATGCAGACGTATATCGGTTACGCCTACTTTGGAGGAGTTTCAGCTTGGACTTCGATCACCCCAGCAATGACCGGTCCTAAAGCTTACAGTCCGGTGAAGTTAGCCAACTCAAAACCTTTTTGGGCACTGGGTGCCGATGCCAATTTCAAGGTTGGAACCGAGTGGGCTGGCTCACTCGCGAAAAAATCGTTTCCAACGTGGGTGTTTGAATACGGAAATATTCCGCCCCATCCCACCAAGGCCAATCCGGCTGGTGGCAACGAGGTGTTTGCGGATGGTTCGGCAAAATGGTGCAAGTTCAGCGATATGTATAAATTCAACAGCTATCCCAGCGCCATCGGGCAGTTGGATGCCTATTGGTATCAAGAAGCCACTGACTTTGATGCCACGCTGGTCACCGCCCTGCCGTCATTGAAGTAAGCCGGACGCCGGTTCTTATTTTAGCGCCGGCCTGATTGATGTCGGACGGCTTTGCTTCAACGTTCAGCCACCGCCAGTCATCATGCTAATGCCTCGCACGAACACCAAGGTCGTCAAGCTGCCAAAGTTTTTCTTCGGCATTTTTTTGCGCCGGCTCGTGTGGCTGTCAATTCTTGCGTCAGCCGTGGTCGCGCGTGCGGATGGCATCGTGACCTTTCAGGCAGAATCCGGCGCGCTCGGTTCCGACTGGGCCGTGAGCAACAGCAGCAGCCCGGCGTATGTCACCATACTCACCGACGGCGCTGGCAACAATCCCGGCAGTGCCGCGCGCGTGGCGAGTTATACCGTCACGTTTCCGGCGGCGGGCTTGTATCAGCTCTACGCGCGGCTGCGCACCGGCCCCGGCACGTTCAATGACGATAGTATGTTTTACGCGGCGAGCTTTGGAAGCAAATCGCCCACGCTCAATTCGGATTGGATTTTTGTTAATGGGTTGGCGGGCGTGGGATTCAGCAACAACACCGATGTGGTGACCGGAGGCGGCTCGCTCGGCAGCGGGATGTGGAAATGGATCAACCTGTCGCAGTTCACCAGTCAGTCTGGATTCACGGCCAGTGCCGGAAGCCTGACGCAAACATTTCAAATCGGCGCGCGCGAAAACGGATTGGATCTGGATAAATTTGCGTTCGGAACTTCTGGAACTGCTTTCACCGTTTCAAATCTGGATGCCGGAACCCTCCCGGTTGTTTCCAACCTCAACACCAATCTCTTCATCGGCCCGGACGGAATTGCGCTGCACCGTTTCAGCGCGCTAATTGACGGCCTCAATCAAGATGGTGCAAATCCAGCGGCGGGACTTACGTTGTCCGGCGGCGTGCTGGTCGGCACCACACTCAACGGCGGATCGCAGGGCGCAGGCACGGCGTTTTATTTGACGCCGGATGGAACGAACTTCAGCACCTTCCGCACGTTCACCAATGCGCCCGACGCGGGCAGTCCGCAGGGAGAAATTTCGTTTTCAGGAAACAAATTTTTCAGCACGACCTTTTGCGGCGGCGGCGGCGGCGGTTCGGTCATCGTGGGGCAAACCAACGGCAGTATTTCGTTGCTGAAAAGTTTTACGACCGTCAGTGCAGATAACGCAACGAATTCCGGCGGTGCGAGTCCAAGTGCGGCGTTTGCGTTGTCCGGCGCGGTGCTGTTCGGCACTACGACCATCGGTGGTGCAGCGGCCAACGGCACAGTTTTTTCGCTGACGACCAACGGCTCGATGTTCGCCGTGCTGCACGATTTCAGTCTGCTCAATTCGCAATCTGGCACCAACACCGACGGCGCGCTGCCTTGCGGCGGTTTGATTTTGTCTGGCGACAAACTTTACGGCACTGCTTCCGCTGGCGGCGCGGGCGGCAGCGGCGTTATTTTTTCTCTCAATACGAACGGTGCAAACTTCACCACGCTCTACAGCTTCTCGCCGATGGACGCGCTGGCCGCCACGAATGTGGATGGCGCGATGCCGCTCGGCGGACTCGTGTGGTTGAGTAATAAAATTTTCGGCACGACATTCGCTGGCGGATTCGGCGGACGCGGCACGATTTTTTCAATTCAGACCAACGGCAGCGGCTTCGCCGTGCTGCATCATTTCACCACGACAGATTCGGTCACGGCCACGAACACGGATGGCGCGTCGCCCACCGCATCGCTGCTGCTTTCGAGCAACGTGCTTTACGGCACCGCTTCCGCCGGCGGCGCGGGCGCGGCAGGAACAGTCTTCGCACTCAATCTTTCCAATCTGCAATTCACCACCATCCGCAACTTCGCCGCGCTGTCGAGCAACGGCAC
>JBEEMY010000463.1:0-2786 GCA_041192415.1 Verrucomicrobiota bacterium
GACGGCGAATTCCATCGGGAGTTCCTTGAACACTTCTTTGCAGAAACCGTTCACGATCATGTTCACCGCGTCCTGCGTGGCGAGGCCGCGCGAGTTGCAGTAAAAAATTTGGTCTTCGCCGATTTTGGAAGTCGAGGCTTCGTGCTCCACGCTCGCCGTCGTGTTTTTCACTTCGATATACGGAAACGTGTGCGCGCCGCATTTCGCGCCGATGAGCATCGAGTCGCACTGCGAAAAGTTGCGCGCATTCTCCGCGCTCTTGCGAATCTCGACTAGACCGCGATAACTGTTCTGTCCGCGACCAGCGGAAATCCCCTTGGAAATAATGGTGCTTTTCGTGTTCTTGCCGATGTGGATCATCTTCGTGCCGGTGTCGGCCTGCTGCATGTTGTTGACGACGGCGACGGAATAAAATTCACCCTTCGAGCCATCGCCCAGCAAAATGCAGCTCGGATATTTCCAAGTGATCGCCGAGCCGGTCTCGACTTGCGTCCAGGTGATGCGCGAGTTTTTGCCTTTGCACAAGCCGCGCTTGGTCACGAAATTGTAGATGCCGCCCACGCCGTTTTCGTCACCGGGATACCAGTTCTGCACGGTCGAATATTTAATCGAAGCATCGTTGTGCGTGACGAGTTCCACCACGGCGGCGTGCAATTGATTTTCATCGCGCATCGGTGCGGTGCAACCTTCGAGATAGCTCACGCTCGCGCCTTCGTCGGCGATGATGAGCGTGCGCTCGAACTGGCCGGACTTCGCAGCGTTGATGCGGAAATACGTCGAAAGCTCCATCGGACATTTCACGCCTTTCGGGATGTAGCAGAACGAACCGTCGGTGAACACGGCAGAATTCAGCGCGGCGTAATAGTTGTCCGTGTAAGGCACCACCGAGCCAAGATATTTTTTGACGAGGTCGGGATGCTCGTGAACGGCTTCGCTGAACGAGCAGAAAATAATTCCTTTGGTCGCCAACTCTGCACGATAGGTCGTGCCAACGCTGACGGAATCAAAAATTGCGTCCACCGCCACGCCGGCTAGACGACCGCGCTCACGCAACGGGATACCGAGCTTCTCGTAGGTTTCGAGCAACTTCGGATCAACTTCATCAAGACTCTTCGGCGCGTTGGCGTTCGGTTTCGGCTGGGAAAAATAGCTGATGTCTTGAAAATCAATTTTCGGATACTTGACGAACTGCCACGTCGGTTCCGGCATTTTCAGCCAGTATTGATAGGCCTTGATGCGCCAGTCGGTCAGCCACGTCGGCTCTTTTTTCTTGGCGGAAATGTGGCGGATGGTTTCCTCGCTCAAGCCCGGCGGCGTGGACTCCGTTTCGACATCGGTGACGAAACCGTATTTGTATTCCGTCTTGACCAATTCTTCAATTGTCTCGGTAGCAGTGCTCATCGTTCGTAAAAATTTATTTTTTCTTCGCGCAATCCGCGCAGACACCGTGAATGGCGATGTCAAAATGGTCAGCCTTAAAACCTTTGGGCAACTTCATTGCCTGTTCCGGCAAATCTACGTCAAAAACTGTCGCGCACACATCGCAATGAAAATGGCCATGCTCAATCATGTTCGGGCAAAAGCGCGTCGCCCCGCGATCCAACGTAACCTGTCGCGCGAGGCCGCTTTTCACGAGCGCATCAAGGCAGTTATAGACCGTGGCGTGGGAAATTTCCGGCATCGCTTTTTTGGCGCGGATGAAAACTTCTTCCGCCGTGGGATGATCGCGTTTATGCCGCAGCACATCATAAACCTGCTGGCGCTGCGGCGTGAGGCGCAGGCCGGTGGCACCCAACTGCTCGGTCAGGTGCTGCTCATCTTGCTGGGGGCTGCGCGTTTTCATCGGTGCGACGGACACTCTACACGGCACAGATAACGGGTCAAGATTTAGAACAATTCTAAATTGGCTGCGGGTGTCTGCTTGAGCCGACGGATGGCTTTGAGTTGGAGTTTGTTGGTTCGCGGCATCTGCTGCTTGCGAGAACGGGCTTCAGTCTATTTTGAAAACAATAGATGTCGCAAATGGCATTTCCGCCGGACAAGTGATGGTCAGTCCATCGGCTGCTTGTTTCCATTCGAGTGCGCCTTCGTGGCCAAGAAGTTTCACCGACTTGATTGGCTGCGACAATTTGCCAGCGTCAGCACCGAGCGAGGCGATCTTCAACTGCGTGCCCGGCGCGGGCACGGTGAGACAGAACGCGTAGAGCGCGCCGTCTTTTCCAACGGTGAAGCGAAAGTCGCGCGGGCTGAATTTGAAATCCGCCTGCCGCTGATCCAGTTTTCCGCCGGGCAACATTTTCAATTTATCGTTCACCATGTCGCCTTCGCCGGGAATCATCCATGCGCGGCTGCCGTAGATGGCTTCGCCGTTGCAGCGCATCCACGCGCCGACTTCTTTCAGCATCCGCTGGCTGCCTTCGTCCAGCGAACCGTCGGGCAGGAGCGAGACGCAAACGCAGGCGTTGCCGTCGCGCGCCACGGCTTCGATGACGTAGCGGATCATCATGCCCGAATCGTAAGTGAAACCCGGCGCGTAAAACCAATCGCCCACCGGCGCTTCAGCAATCCACGGCTGGTTGGTATTGATGTTGGCCGGCACGCCGAATTCCTCCGTCGTGACCGTGCCATTGGTTTTCTTGCGGAACTTCACGATGCTGAAGGTGTCCACTTTGCCGCGGCGTTCGAGCGCGTGATTGTAGAAATCGGCGATGACGCGCTGCATGGCGTCGGCCTTGATGCCCGTGCCCGTGCCACTGCCGCTGAACGGCTGTTGATCCGTGCCGTCG
>JBEEMY010000464.1:0-2783 GCA_041192415.1 Verrucomicrobiota bacterium
GACTGGATCACCGTGCCGTCCTTGCCGCTGACGATGATGCGAAGCGGTTCCGGTTGAACCTCGACACGCAGCCCCGCGACTTTTGCCGCCACAGATTTTTTTATTTCATGCAGCGACAAAACCGCGCGCGGATAATCGCGCTCCGGTAAAACCGGCGTGTCAGGAAACTCGCGCTTGAAACTTTCCGGTCGCAGCGTGATGCGCAGGCTGCTCGCGCCCGCCGCGCGGATGTCCAGCACGGCTGGCAGGCCAGCGGCGGTGATGGGGCGGGCGGAGGCTGTGCCTGCAACCGCGAGCAGCGCGATGAAAATGAACGGCGAGAATTTCACCTCAATTGGTTTTCAGCCGGAGGACGGTCAGCGAACTCGCCGGAACTTCGCACGTGAAATTTTTTCCAGCGGGGAAATTTTCCGCGACGGGAACAACGGCGTCGGGATGTTCAAATGAATTCACCTTCGTCGCCTCGCCCGCCAGCACGGTGCGCGTGGCGGATTTGATTTCGCCAATGCCTGCGAGGTTGATTTGCAACGCGACGGCGTTGGTGTCGTTGTTCACGAGCTTGAGAATCACGTCGCCGGACTTGGTGTCGCGCACGCAGGACGTTGCGAGATTTTTTGCTTCCGTGGAAAGTTTCACCGGCAGATAAACGTCGCCGGAATTTTGCCCGAACATCTGCTGCACAAAATAATTTACCGAGCGCAGCAGTCGGGTGTTGTCGAAATAAATCATGTCCGGTCGCCATTGCGTGTGGCCTTGCTTGGCGAGCAGCGGCGCGTAGGACGAGAGGCGGACGACGTCGCCGTTGCGTTCGAGCGCGGTCAGGTGCGCGGCTTCGGCGAGCGCGGAGCAGAGCGTGTTCACGCGATCCTTGTCGTGCGCGGCGTATTCGCCGGCATACACTTTCGACTTCGTGCGATCGTAGGAATCGTAGCGCGTGAGGTTGTCCCAGAACCAGCGCGGCGATTTGTAGTAATGTTCATCCACCATGTCCACCTGCTGCGCGCGCGCAAATTTCCAGCCCGCGTTAAAGTCCGCACCGTCCGGTGCCGGTCCAACCGTGCCGACAACGGTGATCTCGGGATGCTTCGCCTTCACCGCGTCGTTGATCATTTTGAAACGCTCGCGGAAGGTTTCGGTCTGCGCGTCTTCGTTACCGACGCCGAGATATTTCAAGTTGAACGGCGCGGGATGACCGGCCGCCGCGCGCTTCGCACCCCATGTAGAATTCGCCGGGCCGTTCGCCCATTCGATCAAGTCGAGCGCGTCCTGGATGTAGGCGGGCATTTCTTCGAGCGGCAAACCGCGCTGGCCCTGCCCGCCTTTTTTTGTGACCGAACCGCCGGAGTTCTGGCAGCTCACGCCCGCCGGCAGAACCGGCAACGCCGTCGCGCCGATGTCCTCGCAGAATTGGAAATACTCGAAGTAACCAAGACCGACGCTCTGATGATAGCCCCAGATGTTGCGCTGCTCCTTGCGTTGTTCCACCGGGCCGATGGTGTTCTTCCACAAATAAAAATTGTCCAGACCGTCGCCGTGCGCGAGGCAGCCGCCGGGAAAACGCATGAACTTCGGATGAATGTCGGTGATCGCCTGCGCGAGATCAGCGCGCAAACCGTTCGCACGATTCTTGAAAGTTGCTTGCGGGAAAAGCGAGATCTCGTCCAGCCCGATGCGTCCCGGATGAAACGCCAGCACCACGAGATGCGCGTCGGTGGCGGAATTCGTCGCATCGATGGTCACGGAGTATTTTTTCCAAGCACTGGTCAGCGACGGCAGTTTCGTTTCGCCGAGAAGTTCACCGGATTTATTTTCAAGCTGCACTGTCAGCGAGCCTTCGGGATTCGATAGTTGCCGGGCGAACAGCGAAACATCGTAGCGTTCGCCCGCGTGGATCACGATGCCATCGAAGCCGGAGTTTTGCAGACCCACGCCGCCACCGCCGTTCTTCACACCGAGCACGGCGTAGCTGGGATTGTTCGGATGCAGCGGCTGCGCGCGATCCACCACCACCACGCCCTGCCCGCCGTCGCGCTGGACAAGTTCCCACGCGGTGAGCGAATTCCACTCCGCGCGATCCGCCGCCGAGTATTCAAACGAACGGTTCTGCACCAACTCCGCGTAAAGCCCGCCATCCGCCGCGTAATTCAAGTCCTCAAAAAAAATTCCAAACAGGTCGGGGCTGATGGCTTTGCCGGGCTGCGCGAGGTCAATGGTGAGCGTGGTCGTCTCCGCGAACGTTGCGCCAGCCGCGAGAAACGTGCTGAAAATCAGAGCCAGTTTTTTCATCGGCCAATTGTTGTCGGGATGGGGCAAAAAGTGAAGCTCCGAGAACCGCACAGGCTTTTTGGCGAAGCCAAAAGTTAATTCAAACAGAAAGACACTGCGGGCTTTCGCCGCGCAGTGTCTTGAAAACCGCCAGTGTCCTGAAAAATCAGGGCAGAACGTGAGCCGGCGTGAGCGTGCTCAAGGAGCAGGTAGGTTTGCTGCTCACCACCGTGGTGTCGTAAGTGCCGCCGGCGGGGCACGGAGGAATGCTGCCAGCGGAGTTCAACTTGATATAGGCGGTCAAGTCGTCAGGATAGGTCACGGAGTCCGTGGATTTCTTGCCGCGTTCCAGCGCGAACTGGTTAACCGCCGCATCCATCTGGCGGAGGTTGTTGATGCAGGCATTGGCCTGCGAGGTGGCGCGCGCTTTCACGAAGTTCGGAATCGCAATCGCTGCCAACAGGCCGATGATGGCCACAACGATCATGATTTCAACCAAGGTGAAACCAGCATTACGG
>JBEEMY010000465.1:0-2780 GCA_041192415.1 Verrucomicrobiota bacterium
TTGACAGAAAAAACTTCCTGCAAAGTAATGATTCATTTAGAATTTTACGAAAAAAAAAAATTATAAGTTTTTTTGGTTTTGTGTGAAAACATTCAATAAAAAACTAACTTTGCCGTTAATAAACCTAAACTATTAAATACTTAAATACCGAGATTCCCATGGAACAGATGCAAGAAAGAAGAAGTAACACAGCAATGACAGCAGGACTTGTGCTGGCGTGTGCTTTAGCAGCCCTTTTTGGCTTCCTTTATTTTAATGCCCGTCAAGATATTGATGCCCTGAGTCGCGACGTTACGCACTGCTGCACTGAACGCGGCGTTGGTGCCAGTGCCGTTCGCCGCACCGCTGACAAGCGCCTGCCCTGCCAACGTCGTCACCGCGTCCTGCGCGCGCAGCGCAGTCGCGAGCGAGAACAGCAACAATATGGCGGACAGTTTTTTCATTGGCCCCGGCGCATCAGGCGTTCGTTATCAGTCGGCGGAGAACTGGCTTCAGTTTTTACGGGCTGGAATTCTGCCGACGGCTTCACTTCGTCGCCAGACTGCGTCACCAGTTTTCCATCGCGCGTGAACACATTCTCCACGGCAAAAACCTCGCCATCGCGTTTGAAGAATTTTTCCATCTCGGCAAGGTTGAATGGGCGCGCGCCTTTGCGTCCGAACACGACTGTTTGATTTCCGCTTTCGTCCACCACGCGATCGCGGTCAAGTCCGCGACCGACGGCGACGGCGGGTTCGTGCGTCGGGAATGTGGCGATGAGCTTTGGATTCGGCACAGGACTGAAACCCATGTGGCCGGGAACATTTTCGGGTGAAATCATCTGGAGGATTCGCAGCCCGTTTTTGCCGTCGGCCACGAGCGCGAACATCGAGGCGTTCACGGAGCCGATCTGCACGGCGCGCGTGTCGTTCAATTTGCCGTCCGCATTGTAGAGCCGCTCGAGCTTCGGCTTTTCAGGATTGGAGATGTCAATGAACGCCAATCCATCCGCGCCATCCGCGACGTAGGCGTAGGTGCGCGCGAGATAAAAACGCTGCGCGTGTTTCAGCGGCACGAACGCGCCGGGAATCAGCTTGGGCTTCGTCGGCTCGGTGATGTCGAGCACTTTGAAGCCTTCATCATCGGTCACGAAGGCGTAGCGGAATTGCACGCCGACGGCGCGCGGATTTTTCAGGCCGCCGGTTAATTCGCCCGCCAGCATTGGCACTTCGAGCGCGTCGTTGCGCAGGCCGACGACGAACAATCCGTTTTTGCCGACGACGTAAAGATTCGTTCCCGCCATGAACGAGTGCATCGCGCCGGTGAGTTTGCCATCCGGGTTGAAGCGAAAGATTTTTTCCTTGTCGAAGAAGTTGTTGTCAGGATTGCCGTCCAACATCGTGCCGACAGTGACCATCACGAGACCCTCCTCGCGGTCGGTGACGAAGACCCACGCGTAGAGCGGACTGACGGCCTGCTCCTTGTTTTCCGGCAGGCGCGAGCGCAGCGGATCCACGCCGAGTGTGCTGGGCAGCGTGACGCTCGTGGCGTATTTCGTGCGGATGTAAGTGCGCTGGCCGAGCGGCGAAACCGGCGCGCTAGTGATACGCTCGGAGAAACCTTTCTGGTCAACGTTGGCGATGTCAAAAACTTCAAAGCCATCCTCGCCGTTGGCCGTGTAGAGGTATTCGCCGCGCTGGACGAGATCTAAAATTTCTTTCCCGTCGTGATGATGGGCTTCCTTAAGCTCACCATGATTTTCTTCGACGTGCTTCTTGTAATTGTCGGGATACGCGATCTTGTGGAGATGGCTGCCGAGCGCGGCTTGTGGTTCGTCCTGTTCCGTCCAGATGACGGCTTCAAAACCGCCCTTGCCTTCGCCGACGAAAGCGTAGCGACCAAAGAAATTCACCGTGCCCGTGCCGAAGCCGAGCAGCGACGTAAGCCATGCATTGTTATCGTTGGATTTTGCGACGTGGCAGTCCTCGCAATTCTTCGTCGTGCCGACGCCGCTGGTCGTGTGCGGCAGATGCGGATTGTAAGCCTGACCGCTATAACCTTCCGCGCTGATGGTCTGCTGTTGCGAATAAACCCATTCGCGATTCGCGTTCTGCGAACTCACGATGACGGCGGACGACGAGCGGAGAACGGCGAGGCGGTTGCTCTTGTAACTCGCATCCACGCCGAGTTGGAAAACATCGTCGCGCACGACCTGCGGATTGTAGCTGGTAAAATTCCGCGTGGTCGTGCCTTCAAATTTATTCGCCGGCACGCGCTGGTTCGCGCGCATCGGTAGATGACAACCAAAACAACTCGTCGCCCATGATGAGTGGCAGACTTGGCAGCCGACGTTGGAATTGTCGTGCGCCAGATCGCGCGCACACTTTGCTGGCTCCGGCACCGCGCCCCAAGTTTTTCCGTCGCGGCCGAGCGTCTTTGCGTAAGCCGACTTGGCGCTGTAATGCGACGACGTCGGATCAACCGTGTCCATCGTCTGCGGCACTTCCCAGATCATGTCCGCTGACATGGAGGAGCGCTGGAATAATTTTTTGCCCTGCCAGAAAAAGCGCGGGCCAAACGCCGTGTTGTTCGCGCGCAAATCCACGTTGGCGATGTTCGTGCCGGTGAACACGCCGCCGTTGCCGCTGGTGACGAGCGACGGGCGCTTCTGGATTGTGCCGTGACAATCAATGCATTCGATGGTCGTCGCCGCGCGCGGTTCGCCGTAGAGCAGGCCATTGCCGTGGACGTCCACGTCGAAGTGGCAGTCGGCGCATTGCATGCCGTGCGCAAGATGTTCG
>JBEEMY010000466.1:0-2780 GCA_041192415.1 Verrucomicrobiota bacterium
TTCTTGGGGATTTCCTTGAGCGCGATTTCACCATTGGCGAATTCGCCGGTGAGCTTGAATTCTTTCGCGCGCTTGATGAGCGCGGACAGGCTGCTGCGAATACCTTCATCATCATCCACGATGGCGACTTTGATTTGCATAATTTTATGAGTTTGGAAAATCCACGGTGAACACCACGCGCGCACCTTTACTGGGTTCGCTCGTCACGGCCAACTGCCCGCCCACGGCTGCCGCGCGGCGCTGCATATTCCCCAAGCCGTTGCGCTGGCCGTTCGTTGTTGTCGCGCTCACGTCAAAACCTTTGCCGTCGTCGGCGATGACCATTTTAAAATTTTGCCCGTCAGTTTTGACCTGCACCTGGACAACACTGCCACCCGCGTGCTTCAAAGCATTCGTCAACGCCTCTTTCGCGATGAGAAAAATATTGTGGCGCACTTCCGGCGGCAGCGTGCGCGCCGGAACTTCCGCCGGCAAATCCAGCCGGCAGCGCATCGCGCCTTCCGCAAACAGTTCGTTGGCAAAGTGTGCGAGGTATTCCACCAAACTCTGCAACGAGTCGCTGCCGGGGCGCACCGCCCAAACAATTTCCTCCAGCGCGCGCACCGTCTGGTCGGCGGACTGTGAAATTTTTCCCGCGTGCGCTGCGACTTGTTCGGGGTTGTCCTTGTCCGCGTGCAACAAACCACCGAGCAGCGAGAGCCGCGTCAGCATCGAGCCGAGTTCGTCGTGCAAGTCCTGCGCGATGCGGGCACGCTCCTGCTCCAAGGCGCGCTCCTGCTCGGCGCGATGCAGCCGGAATTGATATTTTCTTTTTTCCACCACGCGCACCGTGCCGCCCACGCCGGCCAGCAGCAGCGCCGCCATGAGCGTGAGAAACCACCACGTCTGCCAAAAACGCACGATGACAAAATCATTGAACGAGGTGGCGATGGCCATGTCGCTGAAAATCCAGCCATTGCCGCCGCCGTCGAAACGCAGGCGGATTTCATCGAACGCCGCGCTGGCCTTGAACTTGGTCGTGAGTTTTTCCAACTGGCTTTCCGCCGTCGCCCCGTGCGAAAGATTCGGGTCGAGCCAGACCGTTACCAAGTCGTCGCCGCCGGGGACGTATTGCACCCGGAAGACAATCGTCTTGTCGTGATTATGGTTCGGCAGTTCGTAAGGCTGCTCGTGGCCGAGCGGCCCGGCTTCGGGGTGCGCCGATTTCAAGTTGAATTCGCCGGCAATCTTGTTGAACGGGCCGGTTTCGGCGGCGTTGGCGGCCGAGTAGCCCCAGGATTCCAGCGCGTTGCCCATGCCGAGCCGCAACGCGTTGGTCTCGATGAGTTGAAACAGCGCGTAGTAAGGCTCGTTGGCGGCGTCCGAAAGCGGGTCAATGTGAATTTTGAAATACAAGACATCACTGGCGCGGTCGTCCCGTTTCACTTTGCCGCCGAGAATGTCCGAGCCGTCGGGCGTGGCGTGGATGACGCGCGAGGCCGGGTCGCTCCACAAAATCTCCGCCCGCGCCGACGGCAAAAAAATTGCCGCCAGAATCGTCAGCGCAAGCAAGATGGCTGGACGGGACATAAAAAAATTATGCGCGGGAAATTCCTCGCGCACAAGCGCGGCGGTGCGGCGCAAAAATTTCATCGGGTGATTGGGACGCGCCCAACATACGGCAAACGCACCTGAAAGCCATCGCACGAAAATGCGGCGACGCGGCGGGCGGCAGTTTTTTTTCTTGAACCGCGCGTTGTTTTCGCAAGCCTAGTGCCGCCGAATGAATTCTCCGTCACCCAAATATGCCGCCGGCGGCGTGTTCACTGAAAGCCCCATCCGCGACTTGGAGGCCATCGTCCGCTCGCGCACGCCGCTCATCATGCTGGAGAGCGCGGAGGAAACCCAGATTCTGCGCGTGGTGCGGCAGATCGCGCAACGGATGCAGCTCAAGGCTTTTCGCTGGACGGTGACGGAAGGTTTGGAAGCGCTCGACCCGGCGGATCAGCCGATGATTTCCGTGACCAAATCGCACGAGGTGCTGAATTACATCAAGACCTCCGCGCGCCATTCGCTATTCGTGCTGCTGGATTTTCATCCGCACCTGACCGATGCCGTTCACATCCGGCACTTGAAGGACATCGCGCTTTCCTATCCAAAACATTTTTCCACCGTCGTGCTCGCGGGGCCAACGGTGAAAATGCCGGAGGAATTGCTGCCCTTCACGGCGGAGTTTCGCCTGCCGCTGCCGTCGCCGGATGAAGTGCGGGGAATTGTTTTTGACGTGGCCGGCGAATGGGGCGCCGAACACGGCCAGCGCGATGTGCAGACGACAAACAAGGTGATTGACCTGCTCGTGCGGAATCTTGTCGGGCTGTCCGCCACGGATGTGCGCCGGCTCGCGCGCAAGGCCATCAACGACCACGGCATCATTTCCGAGACGGAAATTCCCGAGGTGATGCGCGCCAAATATGAATTGCTCGGCCGCGACGGCGTGCTGTCCTTCGAGCATGACACGACAAAATTTTCCGAAATCGGCGGGATGAAACACCTGCGCCGCTGGCTGGAAGTCCGCAAAGAATTCTTTCTCGAAGAAACCGACGTGCATCTTGATCCGCCACGCGGCGTGCTGTTGCTCGGCGTGCAAGGTTGCGGCAAAAGTCTCGTGGCCAAAGCTGCCGCTGCGATTTTTCACGCGCCGCTGCTGCGGCTGGATTTCGGCGTGCTCTACAACAAATACTACGGCGAGACCGAGCGCAATCTGCGCAAGGCATTTGAGACCGCCGAAGTGATGGCGCCCT
>JBEEMY010000467.1:0-2778 GCA_041192415.1 Verrucomicrobiota bacterium
CCGGCCGCCGACAGGCGCGCGGTGGGCGGAGTTCCGGCGTCGCTTTGAAATTCACCTGGCTCTGCATGCGGTCAGCAAACCGCGTCAGGAATTTTGCGATTTGCTCCGGCGGGGTCGCGCACAGAATGGTGGCAGCTTCGGCGGCGGCGTTGAGTGCGCTATCGCAGTCGGCCCAAGTGCTGACGAGAAATTCCTCCGGCAATTTTTCACACGTCGCGGGATTCTCGGCGCGAAAAGTTTCACCGGCTTTGGCCTCACGCCACTGACCGGCGATTAAAACGAATTGCTGCGATTGGGACATGGGCCGCAGCTTATCGGCGGGCAGCCGCTTCGACAACTCCTGTATGCAAAGTGAACGTCCGACAGCATTCGCCTGACGAAAATTCCGTTTGACACTTTTACACTTCAACATCAATCTATCCGCATCCGTTGATTTGACGGACTCATAAAGAGTGGTTGAGGGACTGGCCCGTTGACACCACGGCAACCGATTGAATTTAGTTTCAATGACAGGTGCCAATTCCAGCTCGAGCATCATTAGCTTGGGAAAAAATGAGAAGCGCACAACCGTTTTGTCGCCCCTTCTCCTTGTGAGTCGGGGCTTTTTTGTTTTAAGGAACAAATAGCCACCGAGACACAGAGCACACAGAGATAAAAATAAATTCTCGCTCTGTGTCCTCTGTGCCTCTGTGGCAAATGAATGGAAAATATTTTATGAGTGAAAAGCATCAAGGTTACATGAAGGCGCTCAAGTGCCGCGAATGCGCACGCGAATATCCGCTGGAAGCGACGCACGTCTGCGAATTCGACTTCGGACCGCTCGAAGTTGCCTACGACTACGACCGCATCAAAAAATCGCTCACGCGCGAAACCATCCAGTCGCGCCCGAAAACGATGTGGCGTTACCGCGAGCTGTTGCCCATCGCGGGCGAACCGACCGTGGGTTCGCTCGTCGGTTTCACGCCGCTCGTCAAAGCCGACCGCCTCGCGAAAGCCCTCGGCATCCGCGAACTTTACGTCAAAAACGACGCCGTGAATTATCCGACGCTCTCGTTCAAAGACCGCGTAGTCAGCGTCGCGTTGAGCCGAGCGAAGGAACTCGGTTTTGAAACTGTCGCGTGCGCGTCCACGGGAAATTTGGCGAACTCCGTCGCTGCCAACGCCGCGAGCGCGGGATTAAAATCCTACGTTTTCATTCCGTCGGATTTGGAGCAGGGGAAGATTTTGAACTCGCTCATCTACGGCGCGAATGTCGTCACGATTAAAGGCCATTACGACGAAGTGAACCGCCTCTGCGCCGAGATCGCCGGTAAGTTCGGCTGGGCATTTGTGAACGTCAATATGCGCCCCTACTACGCCGAGGGCTCCAAGAGCATGGCGTATGAAATCGCCGAGCAACTCGGCTGGCGCTTGCCGGATCACACCATCGTCCCGATGGCTTCCGGCTCCTTGCTGACCAAGATTCATAAAGGCTATCAGGAATTCACGAAGCTCGGCCTCGTTGCGCCGCACGCCGCGCACATTCACGGCGCGCAAGCCACCGGCTGCTCGCCGATTTCCACCGCGCAACGCGCCGGTTTAGATTTCTTCAAGCCCGTGAAGCCCGACACGATTGCGAAATCGCTCGCCATCGGCACGCCCGCCGACGGTTTTTACGCGCTCAAGGTGATGCGCGAAACCAACGCCGCCGCCGACGACGTAACCGACGACGAAATCCGCGACGCGATCAAGCTGCTCGCCGAGACGGAAGGCATTTTTGCCGAGACCGCCGGCGGCGTGACCGTGGGCGTGGCCAAGAAACTCATTGCGTCCGGCAAGATTCCGAAGGATTCTTCCGCTGTCATCTGCGTCACCGGCAACGGCCTCAAGACCTTGGATGCCGTCAACGGTTACTGCGGCAAACCGCGTGAAATCAAGCCGAGCCTGCGCGAGTTCGAGGCGCTGCTGGCGCATGAAGAAAAAGTGAATGCGTGATGATTCAAAATTGAGAGAAAAAAATTTTCGTTTCTTTGTTGTTTTTCTATGTATTTTTCCCATTTACGAATGGGGATTTAAACCATTGAAAACAGCATTGGATACAATGGGACGTGGGAGCGACGCTGAAGAAGCTGGTCGCTTCTATAATTTCATAACCAATCAAATCAATTTTGAGCAAAGATCAATTTTGGATACCAACCGACCACCCATTTATTTCCACGCCAGAAATCACGGCCTGCGAGTAGATGTGTATGGTATTACAAACAGTGAAACTCAAAGAAGCTTTGTGGT
The DNA here is from genome assembly GCA_041192415.1 of Verrucomicrobiota bacterium. GTDB lineage: Bacteria > Verrucomicrobiota > Verrucomicrobiia > Limisphaerales > UBA11358 > UBA11358. The sequence goes on from JBEEMY010000467.1 coordinate 2,269, forward strand.
GTCAGCAAATGACTGGCAAACCACGAATTCTCGTATCGCAGAATTACAACTTCGTTTCTTTGGTCAAGAGCAACATAGTAGACACTACGGCCAACGCATTGAACCATTGTTAAAAGAAGTCATATTTAGTAAACCATCCGTAGCACCAAGATAATTTATGTCAAAGAAAGTCCGCATCCCCACGCCGCTCCGCAAGTTGACCAACAACGAGGAGCTGGTCGAAGTCAACGCCGCCAACATCGGTGGAGCCATTGATGAACTGCAAGCGCGGTTCCCCGGCATCGCCGAACGTCTGGTGGACGATAAAGGCGAAGTCCGCCGTTTCGTGAACGTCTATGTGAACGAGGAAGACATCCGCTTCCTCCAAAACCGCGAGACGCCGCTCAAAGACGGCGACGAAATCAGCATCATCCCCGCCATTGCAGGGGGCTAGAATTTATGGCCACGAAAAAGAAAATCACCGCCACCAAACCTTCGACGCCAGTGCAACAGCGCCTGTGGCTGATGTAT
>JBEEMY010000468.1:0-2777 GCA_041192415.1 Verrucomicrobiota bacterium
CTGATGAGTATGGCAAGGATGTTCCAAATCCGATGCGTGGCATGGCATATAGCGGACGTGGAGCTTTGGTAAATTGGGTGAAATTGCCATACAACTCAACTATTCGGTTGTTCGTAAATTCAGAGAGCAAATCTCCGCTATCTATCCATCCTAACGGAGAACCATGGAGTCAACCTTGGTCAATTTCGCCCGGCGATACAAATGTGTATTATTTTTCTGGGGCGCTTGAGCTTCGCACGAGCACGAATGGTATGGCCAAAATTTTCGGCGATAGTATGCCGTTGTCACGCAAACAGGAATATTACGAAAAAGATTGCATAAAAACTTTAACTTTTCCAAAAGGGAAAATTTCAGTTCCAAAATAATTTTTATCCGTGTTTCATCTGTGTTCAATCTGTGGCTAAAGAAAATTTATTATGCTCGAAAAATTAAAAGCTGAAGTGTGTCAGGCGAACCTTGATCTGGTTGCTGAAGGGTTGGTCATCCAGACGTGGGGCAATGCCAGCGCGGTGGATCGCGCGAGCGGCGTGATGGTCATCAAGCCGAGCGGCGTGCCGTATTCGGAGATGAAACCGCAGCACATGGTCTGCGTGTCGCTGGCGACGGGCAAGGTCGTCGAGGGCAGGCTCAAGCCCAGTTCGGACACGGACACGCATCTGATTCTTTATCGCGCTTTCCCGAAAATCGGCGGCGTGGTGCATACGCACAGTTTGTTCGCGACGTCGTGGGCGCAGGCGTGCCGGCCGTTGCTGGCCTACGGCACGACGCAGGCGGATTATTGGTATGGCGACGTGCCTTGCACGCGCAAGCTGTCGGCGGCGGAAATCAAAACCGATTACGAGGCGAACACGGGCGACGTGATCGTGGAGACATTCAAGAAATTAAAATACGACGCGCTGCAACATCCCGCCGTGCTGGTGGCGAGCCACGGGCCGTTCACCTGGGGCAAGGACGTGCATGACGCAGTTCACAACGCGAGCGTGCTGGAATTCATTGCGAAGCTGAACAGCGAAACGTTACGCATCAATCCAAAGATCAAACCGATGCAACCGGTGTTGCTCGACAAACATTTCATGCGCAAACACGGGCCGAAGGCGACCTACGGGCAGAAGTAAATTTGCCTTCGGAATATGTTAGCCCTCACCTCTCCACGAACCATTGAAGATGGAATGACGAACACCTCACCCCAGCCCTCTCCCCATTGCTTCGCCGACTCCGCAACGCGGAGAGGGAGAAACGTTCGCAGCGTCTTGGCAAATCTGCGAGTGGCTTCTGCTCGATGGCTCACGGATTTTATGCTGCGGTGCAGCGGCTATTCCCTCTCCCCGGGGGAGAGGGTTAGGGTGAGGGGAAACGTGACTATCTTCAATCTGCCCGCGTTGATTTTGTTTTGCGCGTTATGTTTTGGTTCTTCATTGGCGTCGAAAGCCGCTGACACCAATTCCGTTTTTCTCTTCTCTTTTTTCCGCGAGCCGAACGGGCAGGGTGGGTTGCAACTGGCGACGAGCACGGACGGTTTGAAGTGGACGGAAATCAAAGCGCCGAGTGGCAGCGGTTTTCTCAAACCGGAAGTCGGCGGGAAATTGATGCGCGATCCGAGTCTCGCGCTCGGGCCGGACGGGATGTTTCACATGGTCTGGACGACGAGCTGGGGGCGGCCACCAGTGTTTGGCTATGCGGAGTCGAGGGATTTGATCCACTGGACGGAGCAGCGCGCGATTGCGGTGATGGAGGACGCTCCGGATTGCAAAAATGTTTGGGCACCGGAATTGTTTTACGACGCGAAGCGCGGCGAGTGGATCATTTTCTGGGCGAGCACGATTCCGGGAAAATTTCCGGAGACAGAAAATTCCGGCGACAACAACCATCGTATCTACTGCGTGACGACAAAGGATTTTCAGACGTTCAGCAAAACGAAATTGTTTTACGACGGCGGGTTCAACGCGATTGACGCGATGATCCTGCCGGCGAAAGGAAAGTTTTTTCTCGTGGTGAAGGACGAGACGAAAAATCCGGTGAAGAAAAATTTGCATCTCGCGGTGGCGGATGATGCGCAGGGGCCGTTCGGCAAAGTTGGCCCGACATTCACGACGAACTGGGTGGAAGGCCCGACGGCGCTGGAAATCGGCGGCGAGTTTTACGTTTATTTTGACCACTACGGCAATCCGAAATATTACGGCGCAATGAAGTCAGCGGACATGGAACATTGGGAGGACATTTCCAAGCAGGTGACGTTTCCGCGCGGGATTCGTCACGGCACGGCGCTTAAAGTTCCGGCGGACATCGTGAGAAATTTGCAGCAAATGGAACCGCCACGTTCTCCGGGCCCGCCGAAAAATTGAAGGCTTTCCAAGCGTAAAGTTTTTTCCGACACTCAACCATCACCACCAATCCAACTATGAAAACAACACTCAACAAAACATTGATGACCTTAACGCTGGCGGCGACGTTTGCCTCCGCGGCGTTCGCTGAGGATAAAAAAATCACCGTCGGCTTTTCGCAGATCGGCGCGGAGAGCGGCTGGCGCACGGCGAACACGGACTCCATCAAGTCCGAGGCGGCCAAACGCGGCATCGAACTCAAGTTCGCCGACGCGCAGCAGAAGCAGGAAAACCAGATCAAGGCGTTGCGGTCGTTCATCGCGCAGGGCGTGGACGTGATCGCGTTCTCGCCGGTCGTGGAAACGGGCTGGCAGCCGGTGCTCACCGAGATCAAAAAGGCGCACATTCCCGTCGTGCTCACCGATCGCGCGGTGAAGGTCACGGATGATTCGCTCT
>JBEEMY010000469.1:0-2776 GCA_041192415.1 Verrucomicrobiota bacterium
AAATCTGATAGAGGCCGAGGCGCAGGAGATTGACGAGCGCCGGGCGCGGCTCGCGGCCGGGCGTGGTCTTGCGCGCGATGAGGCAGTCGAGTGTGGCCTGCCAGCGGACGACGCCGCAGACGAGTTCGTGGCACAGCCCGCGATCAGCGGGCGAAAGCCGCGCGGTGGCGAGCGCCGTTTCGAGCAGATTTTCGGTGAATTCGCCGCTCGTGAGCCGTTGGGACAACACTCTGGCCGCAATTTGTCTTGGATTTTGGACGTTCAATTCGTTTAATGTGGGAAACCTTATTTCGGGACGCGAGATTAAAAACTAATTATGAGAGAAGAATTTGAAAAACTGGCAGCAGCGGGAAAAATTGAAGGCAAGCACGTTGAACCGCTCACCCATCTGGTGGACGGCGGCTGCTGTTCGCATCGCAGTTGGGGCTTTGGAAAAATCAAGGCGGTGGATACCGTCTTCGCGCGTTTCACGATTGATTTCACCAGCAAGGCCGGGCACACGATGGATTTGTCTTTCGCCGCCGAGCAGCTCAAACCGATTCCGAAGGATCACATTCTCGCGCGCAAAGCGGCGGATCTCGATGCGGTGCGCCATCTGGCTGCCCACCACATTGACTTGATGAAAATGGTGTTGAACAGCTTTGGTGGCAAAGCTTCCGCCGACCAGATTCAGCAGGTGCTCACGCCTGATGTCATCGCCGACGATTGGAAAAAATGGTGGGAAACCGCCAAGCGCGAAATGAAAAAAGACGGCCACTTCATCGTGCCGTCGAAGAAAACCGAGCTAGTCACTTATCAGGCGCAGGAAACGTCGCTGGCCGACCGTTCGCTCACGGATTTCCGCGCGGCGAAAGGTTTGAAAGCGCGCGTGGCCGTGGTGTTGGAACTCATCAAGTTCATTCCTGACTTGAAAGACAAGACCGCCGTCGCCAGCGAAATCGTCACCGCGTTGAATCCCGACATCGCGTCGCATCAGCGCACGCAACCCGCCGTCGCCCTCGAAGCAATTTTTGCCCGCGACGAGTTGCGCGCCGCCGCTGGCATCACCGGCGCAAATCTCGAAGTCACCGCGGCGCAAATCTGGTCGCAGGACGGAATGAAATTTGCCGCGTTGCTGGAAGCCGTCACCACCGCCAAGCAGCACCGCGCGCTGGAATCGTTCAAGACCGCGAACCCGGAGACATGGCCGGAAACGTTGCGCGCCGTGATGAATAGCGTTTCCGCCAAGCTCGTCAAAGAAATCGCCAACCTGCTCGTGCAGGATGGTAAACTGAATCTGCTCAAGGAAACTCTCTCCCGCCTCATCAACCAGCACGGAGCCAGCACCGAACTGCTCCTGTGGTTCGCCAAAGAACGCAACGAAGACTTCGTCGACATTCTCGGCCCGGAAGTTTTCCGCGCCATGCTGTCCTCGATGGAACGCGACCAGTTCAACGAGCGCCGCTCCAACCGTCTGCGCGATTACATTCTCGAAGATCAGGAATTGCTCGGCGAACTCACCGCCAGCGCCGACATCGAAGTCATCAAGGATTTGACGCGCGCCCTGCAACTCTCGACCGTGTTTGACGACATGGACAAGCGTTCGCTCCTCGCCCGCCTCGTCAAGGCGCATCCCGCCGTGCAATCACTCATCACCGGCGGCGAGCAGACCAAGAACGACACCGCCCTGCTCGTCTCGTGGGAAAGCCTCGAACGCCGCCGCAAGGAATACGAAGAACTCGTGCAGAAAAAAATTCCGGCGAACTCCAAAGAGATCGCCATCGCCCGCAGTTACGGCGACTTGCGCGAAAATCACGAATACAAAGCCGCGAAGGAGATGCAGAAAATTCTCATGCGCCAAAAGGAAGACCTCGAAACCGCCCTCAGCCGCGCCCGGGGACAGGATTTTTCCAACGCCAGCACCGATGTGGCCGGCCACGGCACCGTGGTCACCGTCACCGATCTCGCCACGAACCAGAAGGAAACGTTCACGATTCTTGGCGCGTGGGACTCCGATCCGGATCAAGGCATCATCAGCTACCTCACCCCCGTTGCGCAGGCTCTGCTCAACCACAAAGTCGGCGACGAAGTGGAAGCCGAACTGCAAGGCAACAAACGCCGCCAACGCATCGAGAAGATAGCCGTGTGGAAAACCGAAGCGGCTACGGTAGCTTGAATTTCAAACTGAATCACGAAACCGGCCCGAAGAATTTTCTTCGGGCCGGTTTTCTTTTTGACAATTAATCAGTTGAATTGTCGGCAATCAAAACTGCGGCGCCAGCTTTCAGCGCGCAGATTTTTTCTGCGGTGAAGGGGAAGGAAAGTTTTGCCATGGCTTTGGCTAAAAGTTAATCGCAAAGCTCGGCTTCAGCTTCGGGTCTTCGCAAATCCAGTTCACCCAGATTTTGTTATCCGTGCCGACATTGAGCGTGGCGAAGTTTCGTGTCCGCAAATAGCGCGTGCCACCAGCGGGCGTGAGCATTTCGGGAACCGTGTCGCCGTCGTCAATTCCCTCGGGCGTGTCGCTCGTCGTCGCGGTGATGCCCACCCACGCCATCGCCGACGGCGGCGGATGCACGATGCCCGTGGAGATGACCTGCGTGAGACCGACTTGCCGCCGCTCGTTCCACACTTGGCCGAGCGCACCGACGTGGACATCGCCGGAAAGCAGCACGCCCTTGGTCTTGTCCGCCTTGTGCGCCTCCAGAAAATTCAGCAGCACCATCACCAACTTGATGCGCTCGTCGTGATGCGGTTTGGCCGACCAATGATCGTGGATGTCGTCCTCCAATTCCTC
>JBEEMY010000470.1:0-2775 GCA_041192415.1 Verrucomicrobiota bacterium
ACGGTGGATACACCAGCTTCAGCCTATCTGGGTCAGTTAGTTTTAACGCCAGCCCGCCATTCATCACGAATGTGCCCTCGTTTGTGCAATCGCTTGGAACTAACAACGCGCACACCATCGTCGAAATTCCGCCGTCTAACGAAAATGTTAGTTCACTGCTTGGTTGGTCGCGCCTTTATAACCAAGCCTGCGTGATTTTGATCGTCACGAATCCACCAGCCAGCACCAATCCGACGGTGACGGTCATCTTGCAAACCAGCTTCAACGGACAACTGCCTGGCGACGACGTCACCAAAGTGATTCGGGTTTTGAACAACGCCAGCCAAACGTTTTTGAGCACCAACAATCTTTTGCGGCTTCCGTTTCTCTCACTGACAACCACTTTCACCGACCTGCGCGAAGCGGCGACGGACATGTTTGTGACGCAGATTGATGTTGGGGCTTACGCGACATGGCTCGCAACGAATGTTGTGGCGCAGACTAAATTCAGCGGCGGCGCTGCGCCGATTCTCTATGTGGCTGACCAGCGGAACATCGGCACAAACAAACTGGCGGTTGTCCGTCTGACACGTGCCACCAAGCTGCCTTACAACAACGGCCTCGGCTTCACCGTAGCCACGCAGAACCCGCTTTACGTCTGGGGCAATTACAACACGACTATCAATAGCAACATCTACGCGGCCACGGTTGGCTCCACGACGAATGGTGCTGCTGTTCCGGCTGCATTGATTGCAGATGCTATCACGATTCTTTCACCAAACTGGTCGGATGCTTTGAGTGCATCTGTCTTCGCTTCACGCACCGCATCCAGCATGACGGTCAATGCAGCGATGTTGTGCGGAAATGTTCCCTCCACCGGAGTCACCTCAACGACCTTCAGCGGCGGGGTTCACAATCTGACAAGATTTTTGGAAAATTGGGCAGGAGCAACTTTGACCTACAACACTTCGCTCGTATGTCTATTCAGCAGTCAGATGGCTACTAATCAATGGCGGGCTCAGCACAATAGTAATCCCAGCGGTTATTACGACCCACCGACACGCTTGTGGGGATTCGATCAAAATTTCAGTAATCCAAACAAACTCCCGCCAGGAACTCCGGTTTACGGCCTGCCGTAACGGATTGTTGTGCGCACTTCACCTTGACGCCGCTGCGTTGCGGTTTATTTTCGGGGCATGAAAAAGATTTCGCTTTGGGTTTTAATTTTGATTTTCACCGCGTCGCTCGCTTCCGCGCAGGAAAGTGCCACGCAGCAGCAGCTCGATAAGTTGAGCGGCCAGATTCAAGACCTGCTCGAAGCGCAGGCGCGCGATGGCAAACGCCTCGACGCCATGGCCAAGGAAATTTCCGAACTGCGCGACAAGGTGAACGCGCCCAAAGTGGAGGACAACGCCAGCCGCGAGGATTTGAAAAATCTCGCGGAGAAGGTTCAGGAAATTGATAAGAAGCGCGCGAGCGACCGAGAACTCATCCTCAAGCAAATCGACAAGCTCGGCCAAGTGGTCGCCGGTGCGCCCGTGAAAAGCCGGACGCCGACTCCCAAAACTCCGGAAGACACCACCACGCCGACCGTGCCGCAGAACGGCTACTACTACGAAGTGAAGCCCGGCGACAGCCTCGGCGCCATCATCAAAGCATGTCACGACCAAGGTGTGAAGGTGACCAAGTCGCAGATCATCGCGGCCAATCCCAAGATGAATCCTGAAGTGCTGATAGCTGGGAAGAAAATCTTCATTCCCGATGCGAACGCGAAGTGAGCGAGGCGTTCGCCGAGTTTAGCCAATGCGGAAAGAAATTTTCTGCACCACGGATTTGCCGAAGCTGTTCTGTAACCGTTCCAGGATTTCCTTGCGGCGGTAGCGGACGATTTCATTGAGCCACACGCTGCTGTCCACATTCACGAACAAGGTTCCCTTGTGCAGATTGTTCGGCTGCGCGTGCGCCGTCACCGCCGGATCAATCAACTCGTTCCAGACCTTCACCACCTCCGCCTCCGCCTGCCGCACATCGAGGCGCAACTCTTTCATCAGCGCCGGCAACAGTTCGGCCACCGTTCGCGCGGGCGTGGCGCGGGCGGCTTCCAACGGGCCGTAATCCACGCCGCGCCATTGCGCCAAAACTTTGGCGCGGGCGCGGGTAGGATTTTTTCTAGGCGGCGGCATCGGCCAGAAGATTAACCACAGATGGACATGGCTTGCCACGACGAAATGAAGGCGGGGTGGCACAGATAATTTGAAGCTGGGTAGGGCGCGTCACTCCGTGCGCGCCGTTGTGGATAGCCAAGGGCGCTCGCGGCTGGCAGAGGACTGCCCGCCCTACCAGCCACAAAAATTCCCGCTTGAACATCTTGGCTTTGTGATGCAAAGTCAAAGCCATGAATCCGAAATGGGCCGAGGAAAACCTGCAAACCATCCGCACCTTGATGGAGCGCTCCGCGCTCTACCGCCGCGCGCTCGCGCCCATCATGATTTTTGTCGGCGTGATGGGAATCGCTGGCGGACTTACTGGCTGGAAAATGCAGATAAATTCAGGGTGGGGTTTTGCTTCATTTTGGTCTGGAGTCGCAGCAGTGGCTTTGGTTGGCACATTCGTTTTAGTTCGCCGTCAAGCGTTGAAAGATTCAGAACCTTTCTGGTCACCGCCAACTAGGCGCGTGGCTCTAGCTTTAATTCCACCCTTCGCCATCGGAGCGTTCATCGCCGCCTTTGTGATTTTTGGTAACGATTCTGATTATATGGTTTTGGTTCCTGTTTGGTGCTGGGCTTTTGGCTGCTA
>JBEEMY010000471.1:0-2773 GCA_041192415.1 Verrucomicrobiota bacterium
GTCAGCGCGGTGCGGATGTGCGCGGCCATGTCGTCATCACCTTCGGCGGTGTGGCTGAACAGCGGGTCGCCATCGCGGACGAGCCGGGCGAAAAAGGCATCGAGGTCGCGGCGCACATCGGGGTCGGCGTTTTCCTGGATGAGCAGCGAGGCGGAAGTGTGCTTCAAGTGCAGCGTGAGCAAGCCGGCGCGAAAATTATTTTCGGCAATCCACTTTTCCACGGCAGCGGTGAATTCAATCAAGCCGCGCCCGCGCGTGGGAATCGTGAGTTCGTAGAATGACTGGCGCATGGGAATGAAATTTCAAACCAACGTGCTGTCGGCATCTTGCCGACAGTTCGAACCCATCAGCTTTGAATGATGCTGCCGGCAAGATGCCGGCAGCACGTTCATTGCACCGGCGCTTCGGTGGCGACCGGCGCGCCTTTTTCTGCGAGCGATTTTTCCAGCTCGGCGTTGCGCGGCTGACCGGCATCGAGCGCTTTTTGATAATGCCAGCGCGCGAGCTGCGCCATCGGCGGATTTTGCGAGAGATAAATCACCGCCAAATTGTTGTGGGCGGGCGCGTAGCTCGTGTCCAACTGCAACGCCTTGCGCAACGCCGTCTCGGCTTGCACACGGAGTCCTTTGTGGCTCAAGGTCACGCCGAGATAATTCTGAATTTCAGGATTCGCCGGATCAATTTTCGCCGCACGGCTCAAAGCATCCAACGCATCGTCATATTTTTCCTGACGGAACTTCAGGAAGCCGAGCGTGGAAAGATTGTAAGCGTCGTCCGGGCTTTGCGCGATGGCGGCTTTGATGTGTTTCTCCGCTGCATCGAGCTTGTTCTGTTGCAGTTCAATCGTCGCAAGGTTAGCCAGCGCAAGGCCGTTGTTCTGGTCGCGATCAAGAATTTTTTGGTAGTCGGCCTCGGCCGCGCCGAACTCGCGGTTCGAGAAATGGCGCTGCGCGGAAGCAACGAGTTCCACCGTGCCAGCCGGCAATTCGCGCACGGAATGTTTCGTCGGCTCCATGCTCGGCGCGGCCTCGCGGAACAACGCCAGTTCATCAGCCGCATACGGCACGGCCTTGGATTCATCCACTGCGATGCGGGCGCGGAGGGTTTCCACTTCCTTGTTCAAAGCCGCCATCTGCGCGATCGCATCGGAAACTTTGCCGGGAGAATTCTTGGCGCTGGCGACTTCCAACTTCTTGAGCAAGTCGGTGCGCTGCTGCGTGAGGTCGCCGATGCGCGATTCAAAATTCGCCGCGCTCTCGGCGAGTTGGTCGGAAAGTTTGCGGACCTTATTTTCCAGCGCCGCTTTTTCCAGCGAGACGAGCGTGGCCTCAGCTTGCAGGCTGGCAATCTGCGTCCTGGCATCTTTCAATTTTCCCGCCAATTCACCAGCGGCGGCGGCGTTCTGCGACGCAGCGGATAAAGCAGTAATCTGTGATTTCAAACGATCATTCTCGCTTTGAATCACATTGAGCGAGGCGGAAACCGAACTGCCGCGAGCAAGATTTTTTTGCAACGTCGTGTTTTCCTGAATGAGCGACTGGGCGCGAGAATGTTCGTCGGAATACTTGCGGGCGGAAGCGGCAAGTTGCAATTGCAGTTGGGAAATTTTATTCGTGTCTTGAACGACAATTTTCTCGACGACCTTTTCCGGCTTCGTCCCCTGCCCGGTTCCAGTCCCCGCCTTGAGCAATTCATTTTGCTTCATCAAGTCGCGGAGCTGCTGCTGCGCGGCGGCGAGTTCGGTGGCATCCACGGCGGCGGGTTGCGTGGCGAGAGCCTCCTTGAGTTTGGCCTGTAACGTCTGGTTCTCCAACTGCGCGGTTTGCAGACGCGTGGCCAATTCGCTCGCCTGCGCTTGCGCCTGCGCGGCGGCCTGATTCGTCACCGCCATCTCCACGAATTCAATTTTCTTCGGCGCGAGTTGCGACTTCAGTGCGGCAATTTTCTTTTCCAAATCGTCCATCCGGTAATTCACGATGCCGGCATCCCAGTTCGGAAAAAGTTTTTGGAATTTTTCCAGCTTCGTCTTCGCCTCCGTGTAGGCGTTAAGCGCGTCTTGCGGTTGGCCGCCCGACGCAAGGTTGTCCGCCTGCTGGATGTTGTTGTAGATGGAAACGTAGCGCCCGTCCGCATCCTGCGCGTGCGTCGCCGGCAACAGGCAGAACAGAATGGCCGCAATGACCCTGAAAAGTTTCATGCGGACGAGGATGCCAGAGAAAATGTTTTTGGCAATGCACAGCACAGCCGAATTCAATCCACACCAACCATTGACCTGCACCGGCTCATTTGTTAGCGTCGCGCCCAGTTGCGTTATGAAATCCGCACTGAACCAACATGTTTTGGTTTTGAACCGCCTCTGGCAGGCGGTCAATGTCTGCACGGCGCGTCGCGCGCTCACGTTGCTCTTCCAAGGTCAGGCCCAAGTGGTGATGGAAAATCCCGACGGCTCCTTCCGCACGTTTAATTTCCAGGAATGGCGGAACATCTCTGAAGCCGCGCCTGAAGACGAAGCCATCGCCTCCGTCTCCTTTCGCATCCGCCTGCCGCGCGTCATCCTGCTCTTCATGTATGACCGGATGCCGAAGAAGGAAGTGAAGTTCACGCGCCACAACATTTTTGAGCGCGACAAAAACACCTGCCAATACTGCGGCAACATTTTCGATCGGAAAGATTTGAACCTCGATCACGTCATCCCGCGCGACCGGGGCGGCCCGACGACGTGGGAAAACATCGTCTGCTCGTGCATCGCCTGCAACACGCACAAGTCCAACCG
>JBEEMY010000472.1:0-2770 GCA_041192415.1 Verrucomicrobiota bacterium
CCCGCCCACGCCATCGCCGCGCCCACGCCCGTCGCCGCCCCGCTGAATGTCGGCGTGGCATTCGGATCCAGCTTGGCCCACGGCGACCACGCCTCCCATTGGTGCAGGTCGTTGACGTGCGGGAAAACTTTTTCCGGTGGCGCGGACATTTTCAATGAGCGCGTGACGGAGAATTCCGACGGCTGACCGACGACGAAGATGACCAACAGGATGGCGATGAGCGCGAGGGCGAGCAGTATGGGCAACATAAATTTCCTTTCGTTTTGAATTTCAATTGAGCAGTCCGACGAATTTTTTCCGCGCATCCCAAAGCAGGAACAGCGCGCAGACGATGATGATGTCCAGCATCGGGTTGAGCAAACCCTCGCCGTGCGTAATGAAGGTGTGAAAGGCAATGATGTTCACAATGACCGGGCCAAGCAGGAGCAGGCCGAGGTTCCGCAGGCGCGGAATCATCACGAGGATGCCGCCGGTGAGTTCAAAAACTTTCACGAAGTTCATGTAGCCGGTCGGCCCAAACGCCGCCATGAAATGCGCGATGGGCGAACCTTCGGGAAAATCCGGCTTCGGGCCAAGCTGGAGAAAGAACATGACGCTGGCCATTACGAAGCACAGGCCAAGCACGATGCTGGCGACACAGGGCAGACATTTTTTCATGGATGGTTTTGGTTGTTTCGTTTGATTGAAATTTTCAGCCGCCCGCCATCGCACCGACGATGAGGAACGGTTCAGTGCCGTTCAAAATCTCGTCTGGCAGCAACTTATCCGGCGGTTCCAGCGACCAGTCCTCTTTGCAAATGAAGAACCGGACGAACGCGCGGCGCTTCAGCGTGCCGTGGTCGCGGATGGTTCCGCGCAGCGCGGGAAATTTTTCTTCCAACGTATCCAGCACGGCGGGAATCGTGACCGGCGAGGCGAGGTCCAGCGTCACCTCGCCGTCAACGCGCGCAAGGTTCCGCAGATGAAATGGCAGCACGACGCGGATCATGGGAAAAATTCAACCGCAGAGAACGCAAAGAGCGCAGAGATTTTTGATCCGCATGGTTTCTTTGTGTTCTCTGCGTTCTTTGCGGTTAAATAAAAATTCATTTCAGCGTTTGCACCTCGACGGAATACACCGTCGGCAGATGTTCGGCGATGGCGCTCCAAGTGTCGCCGTTGTCGGGTGAACAATAAACTTGTCCGCCCGTCGTGCCGAAATAGATGCCACATTTGTCGAGCGAATCCACCGCCATCGCGTCGCGCAGAACGTTGACGTAGCAATCCTTTTGCGGCAGACCTTTCGTGAGCGGTTCCCATTCGCCGCCGCCGGTCTGGCTGCGATACACGCGCAGTTTTCCCTCCGGCGGATAGTGCAGTGAATCGCTCGTGATCGGCACGACGTAAATCGTTTCCGGCTCGTTCGCGTTCACATCAATCGGAAAACCAAAATCGCTCGGCAGATTGCCACTGACTTCAGTCCATTGGTCGCCCGCGTTGTCACTGCGCAACACATCCCAATGTTTCTGCATAAACAACACATCTGGCTTGGACGGATGCAGCGCGATGCGATGCACGCAGTGGCCGACTTCCGCGGCGGGGTCGGGCAACTCGTAAGGCGACTGCAAGCCTTTCGTGATGGGCTTCCAAGTTTTGCCGCCGTCATCGGTGCGGAAACAGCCGCCCGCCGAAATCGCGACGTAAATCCGTTTCGCATTTTTTGGATCAAGCAGGATGGTGTGAACCCCCATGCCGCCGGCTCCGGGTTGCCAAAGCTGGCTTTTGACCTGACGTAACCCTGAAAGTTCCTGCCACGTTTTGCCGCCGTCGGTGGTCTTGAAGATCGCCGCGTCCTCCGCACCGGCATAAGCGGTGTCGGGATCGGTGAGGGATGGCTCGATATGCCAGATGCGCTTGAACTCCCACGGGTGCGGCGTGCCGTCATACCAGAGGTGCTTGCCCACTTCACCTTCGTAAACAAATTTGTTGCTCTCGCCTTTGGGGAAACCGCCCTCGCCTTTCAAATCTTCCGGACTGCTGCCGGGCGTGTTCCACGTTTTGCCGCCGTCATCCGAGCGTTGGATAATCTGGCCGAACCAGCCGCTCGTCTGCGAAGCGTAAATGCGGTTGGGATCAGCGGGCGAACCTTTGAGGTGATACATCTCCCAGCCAGCGAAGTGCGGCCCGGAAATGTTCCAATTCTTGCGCGTGCCGTCCGCCGTCAGGATGAACGCGCCTTTTTTTGTGCCGACCAAAACACGGATGGTGCTCATGCTGTTTGCTCCTTCAGTCTGGTTGAGTTGTGCGGGCAGCCATTTATGCCCGACACACCACATTGATGTCAACTCTGCCGCATTCGTCTATGAGGCCAGACTCGGACGAAGTGCGCCGTTGAGTTCCCGGCGTGAAATATTTATATTGTCCAGCTTATGAGCAAACCTGCCTGCCCCATGTGCGAGATGACCGAAGTTTTGGAATTCCCGGAGAAATGGGAATGTGTCACCTGCGGTCACGAATGGCCGCGCGCCGCTGCGCCCGAAATCGCCGACGGCCCGCGTGTCGTCAAAGATGCCCACGGAACCGTGCTGGCAGACGGTGACTGCGTCATCCTCATCAAAGATTTGAAACTCGGCGGCTCGCAAGTGCTCAAGGGTGGCTCGAAATCCAAACCCATCCGCCTCGGTGACGGCGACCATGAGATTTCCTGCAAAGTGGATGGCATCGCGGTCGGCTTAAAGGCGTGCTTTGTGAAAAAGGCTTAAAACATTTGCATTGAAAAAAGAGCGGAAAG
>JBEEMY010000473.1:0-2770 GCA_041192415.1 Verrucomicrobiota bacterium
ACAAACTGGTTTTGGCGGCAGCGCGAATGATTTCTACACCACTTGGAGCGTGGCGCCGGGAAGTTTGATTTCGGGAATGTTGCCCAGCAGCGTCGGCTCCGGTGATTTCAGCGAACCCGCCTATCATCAATGCGGCACGGTCGTCGTGTTGACCGACGGCAGCTTTGGTTACTTACGCAACCTGCCCGGCAATGGCGACAGTCTGACGGAAGTCGCGTGCGGCACGGTCGCCGGCGGAGCCGGGCAGTCAGTGACTTACACGCTGACCGGTTCGGCTACTGGTTACTCGCTGACTAACATCACAGTCTATGGCGGCTGGGGCGATGCCGGGCGCGATCAACAAGCTTACACGGTTTACTATTCAAAAATTTCTGCGCCGACGAGCTTCATCCAATTAATCAGCGCGAACTATAATCCCGCGAACCCGTCCGGCGTGCATTCCGCTACACGGGCCACCTTCACGCCAACGAACGGCGTGTTCGCAACTAATGTGGCGGCGGTGAAATTTGATTTCAGCACGCCAGCTCCCGAGAACGGCTATGTTGGTTATTCCGAAATCAGTCTTTACGGCAAGCCGACGTTTGTAACGGCAACCAACCCGACGAGCCTAATCTTTCAGACAACTGCCAACACGCTGCAACTGAATTGGCCAGCGGATCATGTCGGCTGGCGATTGCAAATGCAGACGAATGATTTGACCGTTGGCCTCAGCGCTAACTGGGTGGATGTTCCCGGCGCGACCGCCACCAACCAAATGTCCTTTCCCATCAATCCGGCGAGTGGCGGAATTTTTTACCGGATGACTTACCCGTAGCCCGAACCTACTTGCGATGAAATCAAAAATAAACTTTTCCAGACGGCTTGCGTTTTTATTAGTCGCGCTGGGCGGACTTTTGATTTTGAGCGACGCACAAGCCGGTGGCACTTGGGCACCTTTGGTGAACGGCCCGCCGACGGGCGTGAACTCGACGATGTTGTTGAGCGACGGAACGGTGTTCACCTACGATGGCGGCGGCAATTGCAACAAGCTCACGCCGGATATTCACGGCAGCTACGTCAACGGCACTTGGACGGCGATGACGCCGATGTTTGACGCGCGGCTGTTCTTTGCCTCGGCGTTGCTGACCAACGGAAATCTTTTTGTGGCGGGCGGTGAATATGGCGCGGGCCATGACCACGCGGAACTCTATGACACGTTGAACAACACTTGGACGAAAATTCCCGACCCGGTTCCCGGCGTAGGTTTTTCCGATGCCATCGGTAAAGTTCTTCCAAATGGAAATGTGCTGGTGGCGCCGGTCAGCCAGTTTGGTGGCAACGTTATCTACAATGTCGTTTCCAACAACTGGCAGACGGCAGCTTCGGCGGCGAACCAGAACGAGACCTGCTGGACCAAGCTGGCCAACGATAACATCATCACCATTGATACCGGGTCGGTGAACACCGAGCATTACGTTCCCTCGCTGAACATCTGGGTGGCGGATGGCGCGTTGCCGGTTCCACTTTATGGTTATGGTGCAGAACTGGGCGCGGGTTTTCTGCTGCCGAACGGCAAGGCATTTTATATCGGCGGCACTACCAACACGGCCATCTACACGCCGGGAGCCACGGTGACGAGTGCGGGCAGTTGGGTGGCGAGCGCCGGGATGCCGAACAATCTCGGCGCCGTGGACGCTCCGGCGGCGATGATGGTGAACGGAAAAATTTTGTGCAATCTCGGCCCGGTGGGTGGGTTCAATGGGCCGTGCAATTTTTATGAATATGACTACACGACCGATTCGTTCACGGCGGTAGGTGCGCCCGGCGGCGGCAGCACTTATGGCGGCGCTCCGTTTGGGACGAGTATGTTGGATTTGCCGGATGGTTCGGTGCTGTTCGTCGGCGGGCAAAATTCTGGATCGTTGTTTATCTACACACCGGACGGCACACCGCTAGCGGCGGGCAAGCCCGTGATCAATAGCATCAGCGGAAATCCGAATGGCTCCTATCATCTGATGGGCGTTGGGCTGAATGGCATTTCCTCTGGCGCGGCTTACGGCGACGACGAACAGATGGATAGCAATTATCCGCTCGTGCGCATGACCAACACCGTTTCAGGAAATGTTTATTACGCGCGCACTTTTAATTGGAGCAGCACGAGCGTGATGACCAGTAACCGGGTGTTGACGACGGAATTTTCTTTGCCCGCGAATTTACCGGCAGGCAATTACTCGCTCGTGGTCGTGGCGAATGGCAATGCTTCGACGGCGACGAACTTCACTTATGCGCCGCCGCCCGCGCCCACCAACCTGACGGGCATCGCGGGCAATGCGCAGGCGACGCTCTCTTGGAATTCAGTTTCCGGCGCGACTTCCTACAATGTCAAAGTGCTCACGACGATCAGTCCGCTGCGTTACACCACCGTCGCCACGGTGACGGGGAACAGTTGCACCAATTTCGGTTTGGTGAATGGCCGGAATTATTATTATGTCGTCTCCGCCATCAGCGCGGGCGGTGAAGGCACTAATTCCGCATCGCTGCTGCTCGTTCCGTTTGGTCCACCGCCTGCGCCCACAAGTTTGACGGCGGCGGGCATTCCGCAAAGCTACGTAAACTCGCCGCTCATCAATCTGACGTGGACGGCAAGTTTGGGTGCGACCAACTACAATCTCAAACGCGGAACGGTTCACAATGGCCCCTACACCAACTTGGCGAGTGCAACGTCGTCGCCGTTTGCGGACACGAACATTCTTGTTGGCAAAGCTTATTATTATGTGGTGTCTGCGGTTGG
>JBEEMY010000474.1:0-2762 GCA_041192415.1 Verrucomicrobiota bacterium
CACCTTCTTGATGTCTTTCGGGTAAAAATCTTTCAGCTTCTTGCCGTTGAAATCGTAAGCGTAGGCTTCCACGATGCCGAGCGATTCGGTGTCCACCCACGACACCACGCGCGAATAGCCGTTGGTGGTGGGATTGGGATTCGTGCTTTCCAAAACCGTGCAGGCGCAAGTGCGGTGGATTTCTTTCTTCAAAACTTTTTGCGTCGGCCAGTGGAAGAATTCCAAGCCGAGGTCGTGGAGCCAGAAATCTGAATTCGCGAATGGTGTTGTCTGTGTCACCTCAAAAACAGCAAGCCCCAAAAATCCACGAGGCTCCATATACCAATAACGGTTGGTGAGATTGTTGGCGTGGATTATTTCAAGTGATTCATTCCAACGGCTTGTGTCAGCAGCAGCAGAATAGGTGCGATACAGGTTGCCCCAATTTATCGGGCTTGAATAAATTTCAAACTCTACCAGTAAATTTGTGCGATTGCCTTTGCCGTCACGGATTTGCAGCGTGCCGTGATTAGTCGAACTTTCAGCAGGCCACTGCCTGATAATTTTCTGCGCGAGCGCGCGGCCTTGAATTTCCGCATCAGACAAAGTGTTTGTTGTCTGCGCCGCCACACCAAAGGCGAAGAACAAAACCATTGCGGCAATCGCTAATCGAGTCGCGGAGCGACAGCCGGAAATTAGCCAGCTACGAAGTGGCTGGAAAACCGTCCGCACAAAATCCCGTCCTAAAGGGACGGCGGAAAATGTCCGGCGTCCTTTCAGGACTTGAAAACCATTGGGTGCAAGCCACCAGCCACTTCGTAGCTGGCTAATTTCCGGCGTTCCTTCGGAACTAAAAACGGTCGAAGACGGTTGGAAATTTTTCATTTCGGCGCGAGGGCTAGCTCGATGGCTTCGGAAATCTGCTTCACGAAATGCACTTTTAACTTCGCGCGGACTTCCGCCGGAACGTCTTGCCAGTCGGGCTGGTTGCCTTCGGGCAAAATCACCCGCTTCACGCCAAAGCGCGAGGCGGCGATGACTTTTTCTTTGATGCCACCGACGCGCATCACGCGGCCGCGCAAACTGATTTCGCCGGTCATCGCGGTGTCGGAACGCACGCGCCGCTTGCTCAAGAGCGAGGCGAGCGCGGCGCAAATGGTCACGCCCGCGCTGGGGCCGTCCTTCGGCGTCGCGCCGGCGGGAACGTGGATGTGCAAGTCGTGTTTGCCGTAGTCTTCAAAATCCAGATTCAATTTCTTGGCCTGCGAACGCAGGTAACTCACGGCGGTCTGCGCGCTTTCTTTCATCACATCGCCAAGCGAGCCGGTGAGGATGAGCCCACCGCGCCCGCGCATCCGCGTGGCTTCGATGAACAAAATGTCGCCGCCCACGGGCGTCCACGCGAGGCCGGTGGCGATGCCGAACTCGGAAATTTTCTCCGCGCTTTCGGAGACGAACTTGGGATGGCCGAGAAAACTTTCCAAATCTTTTGTGTCTATTTTCACCGGCCCGGCTTTGTCGTTCAGAGAAATGATTTTGCGCGTGGACTTGCGGGCGAGCGCGGCGATCTCGCGTTCAAGCTGGCGCACGCCAGCTTCGCGGGTGTGGGCGCGGATGAGTTCGCGCAACGCCGCATCGGTGATTTTCAATTCGTTCTTCGCGAGGCCGTGTTCCTGAATCTGGCGCGGGACGAGGTAGCGTTTGGCAATCTGTAATTTCTCCGACTCGGTGTAGCTCGGCAGTTCGATGACTTCGAGACGGTCGCGCAACGCGGGATGAATCGGGTCGAGCCAGTTGGCGGTGGCGATGAACAGAACGTGTGATAGGTCGAACGGCAAATCCAGATAATGATCGGTGAACGTGCTGTTCTGCGCGGGGTCGAGAACTTCGAGCAGTGCCGACGCGGGGTCGCCACGAAAGTCCGCGCCAATCTTGTCAATCTCGTCGAGCAGGATGACGGGGTTGCGGCTTTCGACGCGGCGCAAGGTTTGGATAATGCGTCCCGGCATCGCGCCGACGTAGGTGCGGCGGTGGCCGCGAATCTCCGCCTCGTCGCGCATTCCGCCTAATGAAATCCGGGCGAATTTACGGCCCAACGCATCGGCTACGCTTTTGCCGAGCGAGGTTTTGCCGACGCCGGGCGGGCCGACGAGGCAGAGGAGTGGGCCTTTGATTTGCTTGCGGCGTTGCAGCACGGCGAGGAATTCCAGCAAGCGGTCCTTGATTTTTTCCAGACCGAAATGTTGCTCGTTGAGGATTTTTTCCGCCGCCTTCAAGTCGAGTTTGTCCTCGGTGGATTTCTCCCACGGCAAATTCAAAATCCAGTCAAGGTAGTTGCGGCCAATGCCATATTCGGCGGCGGCGGGCGGTGTCTGCTGGAGGCGGTCAAGTTCCTGCTCGGCGGCCTTGCGGACATCGGCGGGGAGAACTGCCTTCTCCACTTTTTCGCGGAGCGTTCGGAGTTCGGCCCCGTTCACGTCGCCGTCGCCGAGTTCGCGTTGGATGGCGCGCATCTGTTCGCGCAGGAAAAAATCGCGCTGGGTTTTGGCGATGGAGGTGGCGACATCGCTCTGGATTTTAGAACTTAAATTCAACACCTCTTGCTCGCGGTTGAGCATGGGCAGGAGCGATTGCAACCGTTCGCGGACGGAAATCATCTCGAGCAACTTCTGCCGGTCTTCGAGCGAAAGATTCAAGTTCGCGGCGATGAGGTCGGCGAAGTGTCCGGGATGCTCGGTGTTTAACGCGGCAATCTTCACCTGGTCAGTGAGCGCGGTGGAGAG
>JBEEMY010000475.1:0-2761 GCA_041192415.1 Verrucomicrobiota bacterium
GAGTGACGCGCGACGCGCAACCAATCCACCGCGTTTATGTGGACGGCTTCTGGATGGACAAGACGGAGGTGACCAATGAAGAGTTTGAAAAATTCGTGAAGGTCACCCGCTACGTCACTGTGGCGGAGCGCGTGCCGACGGCGGCGGAAATTCCCGGTGTGCCGCCCGAAAATCTGGTTGCGGGTTCGGTGGTCTTCACGCCGCCGCCCGGCGCGGTTTCGCTCAATGATGTTTCCCAATGGTGGCGTTATGTGCCGGGCGCGAACTGGCGGCATCCGGCTGGCCCGGATAGCGATTTGAAGGGGCGCGAAAAATTTCCCGTTGTTCACGTCGCCTTTGCTGACGCGGAAGCTTACGCGAAATGGGCGGGCAAACGGTTGCCTACAGAAGCGGAATGGGAATTCGCGGCGCGCGGCGGAGCGGCGGGGAAATTATATGCGTGGGGCGATGATTTGACGCGTGACGGAAAATGGCTGGCGAACATCTACGAGGGAAATTTTCCCGTGAAAGATTCCGGCGAGGATGGTTTCGTCGGCCTCGCACCCGTCGCAAAATTTCCGGCCAACGCTTACGGCCTGCACGACTTGGCGGGCAACGTTTGGGAATGGTGCGGCGACTGGTATCGTCCGGATTCATACGCGCAACCGGCGAACACCAACGGTGTCATCCGCAACCCGCGCGGGCCGGCGACTTCGTTCGACCCGGATGAACCGGGCGAACAAAAACGCGTGCAGCGGGGCGGCTCATTTCTCTGCACGGATCAGTATTGCACACGCTACATGGTTGGCACGCGCGGCAAAGGCGAGCGGAACACCGGGAGCAATCACGTCGGCTTCCGCTGCGTGCGACCGGCGGCAACGGCACGCGAGAAATAGTTTTACGCCGCGCCATTCGCTGGCAAAATCCGCGCGACAAAATGAAACTAAAGTTCAAAGAAATTTCCGGCTCCATCGTTGCGCCCACCGGCTTCATGGCCAGTGGCGTGTTTTGCGACATCAAAAAACTCGGCACGGGCAAAGGCTCGAATAAAGGCCCAAAGCGCGACCTCGCGCTGATCGTTTCCGAAACTCCAGCAACGGTTGCGGGAATGTTCACGACGAATCAAGTCTGCGCCGCGCCGGTGAAAATTTGCGTGGAGCGCCTCAAGAAAAAACCGCTGGCGCAAGTCGTGGTGGTGAATTCCGGCAACGCCAACGCCTGCACCGGCAAGCAAGGCATGGCGGACGCGCGCGACATGGTCTCGTTCACCGAAAAATCTCTCGGCCTTTCCGCCGGGCGTGCGCTGGTTGGCTCGACTGGGCGCATCGGCGTGGCGATGCCGATGGATAATATCCGCGCGGGCATTCTCGAAGCCACGCTGGAACTTGGTTTCACCGCCACGCACGCCGACCACGCGGCGGAAGCCATCATGACCAGCGACTCGCGTCCGAAGCAGATTGCGATTGAATTTTTGCTCGGCGGAAAAACGGTTCGCATCGGCGGCATCTGCAAAGGTGCGGGGATGATTCAGCCGGGAATGTCCGCGACGGGTGCGCGGCCAGCGGCGTTGCCGCACGGCGGATTGCACGCAACGATGTTGAGCTTCATCACCACGGACGCGGCGGTGGACGCAAAAGTTTTGCAGGCGGCTTTGAATGAAGCGGTGGCGCACAGTTTTAATCGCATCACCGTGGACGGCGACATGAGCACGAACGATACGGTGCTGGTCTTGGCGAATGGACTGGCGGGAAATTCGGAATTCGGAGTGCGGAGTGCGGAATTCAAAATCTTTCAAGCCACGCTCAACCACGTTTGTCTCGAACTCGCCAAAAAAATTGTGCGCGATGGCGAAGGCGTGCATCGCGTCGTGACGGTGCGCGTGAATGGCGCGAAAACAATTCAAGACGCGGATGCCGCCGCGCGCGCGGTGGCAAACAGTGCGCTGGTGAAAACGAGTTGGCATGGCGGCGATCCAAATTGGGGCCGCATCATTGATGCGATTGGTTATTCAGCGGCGACGGTGGTGGAGGAGAAAGTTGACATCGGCTATTCGGCGGCGGGTGCGAAAAAAGTTTTGTGGAGCTTGAAGCACGGCCAACCGACGAAGGCGACGTTCAAAGAATTGTGCGCCGCCGTGGCGCCAAACGAATTTGAACTTCACATCAATCTGAATCTCGGCCAGGCCAGCGCGGTGATGTATGCCGCTGATTTGACCGAAGCCTACGTTGACTACAACAAGGGCGACGTGACTGACCCGACGACGTTGGGCGGCTAGGCCAATGGTTCTCACCAACAAAAATCTGGACTGGTGGTGCGGGCGGGGGATTTTATTTCTCATCCTCGGGATGCTCGTGTTCGCACCGCTGGCGTTCGGCGCGGTGGATGCGTGGGCGTTCTTGATGCTGCAGGCGATGGCGGCGGTGGTGTTTGTTTTGTGGGGCACGCGGCTGTGGCTCAAGGCGGCGAAGCGTCCGAAAATTCTCTGGCCGCCGCTGGCCTGGCCGGTGGTGGCGTTCGCGGGGTATGCGGTGTTAAGATATTTCACAGCGGACATCGAATACGTCGCGCGGCTGGAAGTGATTCAGGTGCTGCTCTACGCGGTTTTATTTTTTGTGGTGCTCAACAATCTGCGCGGGCAGGAAGAAACGGAAATGGTGGCGTGGACGCTCATTGCGCTGGCGACGCTGGTTTCGCTGTATGCGGGCGGGCAATTTTTGTCGCACTCGGATCGCGTGTGGAATGTGTTCTCGGGCAACCCGTCGCGGGCGAGCGGAACTTATAT
>JBEEMY010000476.1:0-2890 GCA_041192415.1 Verrucomicrobiota bacterium
CGGCGAAAATTTTGTTCCGCCGGTTTTCACCTACTCGCATCGCGTGGGCGTCTCGGTCACGGGCGGATTTGTGTATCGCGGGCAACGCGCACCGGCGCTCTACGGGCATTACATCTGCGGCGATTTTGAGACACGCCGCCTCTGGGCGCTGACGCAGACGAACCGCACTTTGAGCAGCATCGTGGAAATTGGCCGCGCGCCGTCCCGCGTGGTTTCGTTCAGCCAGGACGCCGCCGGGGAATTATATTTTGTCGGTTTTGATGACGGTGTGATTTATCAAATGAACCTCGCGGCGGTGGATACTGCGGTCGTCGCCGCCAAATGGCTGGCAGTCGGCAGACTTCGACGATTCGGCGTGGAAGCTCGCCGCCGCCGGCTTCGGCACGGCGGGAACTCCCGGCGCGGTGACGCGCAGTGACTGGCATTCGTCTGACATTTGGCTTCGCCGCGAATTCACCTGCGCCAGCCTGCCGCAAGGCGAACTGGCACTGCGGATTCATCACGACGAGGATGTTGAAGTTTTTTTGAACGGCGTGGAAATCGCGCGCGCGCCGCGCTGGACCTCCGGTTATGTCGAACTGCCGCTGACTGGCGAAGCGGCGAAAGCGTTGCGTGCCGGGAAAAATCTGCTCGCGTTGCATTGTCATCAAAACAGCGGCGGCCAGTATGTGGATGCCGGGTTGGTTGAAGGCGGGGCGTTTCAAAAGTAGCGTTGCAGATTTTTCCTGTGGCCAGTTTATGCCACACCGCAGCGCTCCGCTCCGCGTGTGTTTTTAATTGTAGTTCAATTGAAATCAGCAAAGAATCTCCGCACCAAACCCGACGACACGCACGCATCTGTCCGTTGTCTCGACCCAAAATAAAATCATGGCCGCCATCACCACCTCCACCAACCGCCCCACCTCGTCCGCCAACGGCCAGAATTACCGCGCGCCGTTCGCCATCATGACCTCGCTGTTTTTTCTGTGGGGCTTCATGACGGTGTTCAACGACATTTTGATTCCGCGTTTCAAGGAAGCGTTCACGTTGGATTATTTTCATGCAATGCTAGTGCAGCTCGCGTTCTTCGGCGCGTATTTCATCGGCTCGCTGGTTTATTTCATCATCTCGGCGACGACGGGCGACCCGATTGCGAAGATCGGTTACAAAAACGGCGTGGTCATTGGCTTGTTAATTTCCGCCACGGGCAGCGCGCTATTTTGGCCGGCGGCGACGCAAGTTTCCTATCCGTTGTTTCTCGCTGGCCTGTTTGTGGTCGGCCTCGGCTTCGCGATGTTGCAAATCGCGGCAAATCCGTATGTGACGATTCTCGGCCCGGAACGCACGGCTTCCAGCCGCTTGAATCTGGCACAGGCATTTAATTCCGTCGGCACGACCATCGGACCATTGATTGGCGGCTACTTGATTTTTCAATACTTTGCCAAAAGCGGCGCGCACGGGGCGGACTCGGTCAAGGTTCCGTATCTCGCGTTCTGCATCGTGTTTCTGGTGTTGGCGGCGATTTTTTTCTGCATCCGTTTGCCGCACGTGGGCGAAGGAAAAATTGAACCCGGTATGGGCGCGCTGAAGTATCCGCATGTCGTGCTCGGCGTGCTGGCGATCTTCATGTATGTCGGCGGCGAAGTGGCCATCGGCAGCACCATCATCAGTTTTCTCGGTCAGCCCAGCGTGGCCGGATTGACGACGGTGGAGGCGAGCAAATACGTCGCGCTGTTCTGGGGCGGAATGTTAATCGGCCGTTTCATGGGCGCGGTGGAATTGAGCGAAATGAAAAAAGCGAACAAGCAAATGTTCCTGCTGGGCATTCCGCTGCTCGGCTTCGCCCTGCTGCTGCTGTCGCGCAGTTGGGTTTCCGAGAGCCAGCACTTTGATTTTGCGCTCGGCTGGGACGTGGTGAAAAATTATCTGCCGCTGCTCGCGCTCTGCTGGGTGCTGTTCCAGTTTGGCAAGGCGCTCGCCGGCCGCACGCTCCTGATTTTTGGCGCGACGATTGTGGTGTTGCTCGCGGTGTCCATGCTGCAAGGCGGCAAGCTGGCCATGTGGTGCATCGTCGGCATCGGCCTGTTCACCTCCATCGGCTGGCCGAACATCTTCTCCCTCGCGCTCGACGGCATGGGTGTTCACAAAAGCCAGGTGTCATCGCTGCTGGTGATGGCGATTCTCGGCGGCGCGTTATTGCCGCCGCTGCAAGGTTGGATCGCTGACAAACACGGCCTGCAAATTTCTTTCATCGTGCCGCTCATCGCGTATGCCTACGTCGCTTTTTACGGCGCCATCGGCCACAAGGTTGGGCGCAAAAATCTTGCAGCGGCATAAACAGAGGCAGAATCATTTTGCCATGGTGAAGCCGTTTGCGCGGCGGTGAGAATCTGTCCATCTGCCATGAATTGCCATTGGATCATCCGCAGTCTAGCCGCAATTTTTTTGGCGGCGGCAACGCTGGGCGCGGCTGCATCGGCGGCAACCAATTCACCCTCGCGTCCCAACATCATCGTCATTCTCGCGGATGACTTGGGCTATTCCGACCTCGGCTGTTACGGTTCGGAAATTTCCACGCCGAACCTGGACCGGCTCGCCAAAAACGGACAGCGCTTCACGCAGTTTTACACCACGCCGCGCTGCTGTCCATCGCGGGCGTCGCTGCTGACCGGATTGTATCCGCAGCAGGCCGGCATCGGTCACATGATGGAAGACCGCATCGCGCCGGGCTATCGCGGCGAACTCAACGACCAGTGCGTGACCATCGCCGACGCATTGCGACCGGCGGGCTATCACACAATGATGGTCGGCAAATGGCACGTCACCCATGTGTGGTTTGATGGCAAGCGCCAGTTGAATTTTGAACCGGGAAAACCGTTCTGGCAAAATCAGGCGGGCTGGCCGTTGCAGC
>JBEEMY010000477.1:0-2746 GCA_041192415.1 Verrucomicrobiota bacterium
AAAAAATTGAAAAACCGAAAGCCGGAATAAGGGCCGGACTGTTCAGTCGGAAAAAATGCGGGGTAACAGCCACTTGCTGGCTGAAGATAATATTGCTTCCGCTGAAATTGGTAAGCCGCGCCGCGCCGCCGGAAAAAATCACCGTCAATGGTGAGGCGGAGCCAACATCGCTCCAAGGGTTGGTTACCGTCAAATTGGTGCTGGTTTGAATCAGGGAATAATAATTGGTCAGCGGCCAAGAAATTTTGGCGGCTCCATTCGTGACAGCGATGCCCAGACCTTGCGCGAAAGAAAATTGCGCCGCAAAAAGCAGAAGACCGATGAACACCCTTTTCTTCATAACGGAATGAAAGACGCGAACGCCGCCGTCGTCAAACGGAATTCACCACGTAATCGAAATGCCGCAGGGACTAATGCAACACCATCACGGTTTCGCCAGATAATTTTCCACCGGCTCCGCGCCGAGCGCGCCGGAGAGTTTTTTCAGATACGCCGGGGTTTCGATTTCCTCGAGCGTCTTCCGCGCCTGCACCAGCCGTTCGCCGATGCCGAGCGTTTCGGCGACGTCCGCGTGGCTGGGCTTGCGGAGGAACGCGCCCAGATAATCCGTGTGGCGACGCCACAGACGGCGATCCACCTGCTGCTTCGCCGCGAGCCGCGCCGCATACCAGCCGCTCGCGAGCAGCGTTTCGCGCGTGAACAGCTTGCGGAATTCCGGGTTCTCCAGTCCTTTGCCGTTCCATTGGTCGTGCAGCATGATGTGCAGCAGCGCCTGAAGCGGCGGGCACGCCTGCGCGATGCTGCCGTCGTCGAAATACATCTGCGCGACGCGTTTCTGCGTGGCGAGGATGTTGTCCATGCCGTCCGCAAAAATTTCCTGGTCCTGCAATTCCGGCTTGAGCATCTCCGGCGTGAACACCGCGTGCGGATGATTGAACACGCGTCCGAAAAAGAAATGCACGAAGCGTTCGTTGATGCGCCAGCCGAGCCGGCTCGCGAGAACTTTTTTCCCGTTGTGCGTGAAGTCCTCGATGCGTTCCAGAAAACGGTTCGCGATGAGAAATTTCGGCGTGCGTTCCTCGACGGTCATGCGCGAAAAAACTTCCGGCACGATGAGGCTCACGTCGTGATCCACGCGCACCTTCGGCCCGACGTAGCCCGCCGCCGTCACGACGCCGTTGTGATTCGCGAGGATGAACGACACGAGCGCGTTGTTCATGTCAATGATGGGCGGCAGCGCGTTGAACGGGCCTTTCGTCAGCGCGCCTTCGGAACCCGCGCCGGTGGTGGACGGCGATTTGCCGGTCATGCTGCAAATAAATTCCATGAACAGCTCCGGCAGTTCCATGTAATGAACCGGGTTGTAGCACGCGAGCGCGCGGACGCCGGCCTCGGGCGGATTATTGCGCCGGCCCGGCAGCACGGCTGCCACGGGCGTCAACACGGTCGCGCCCACGGGCAGGCGGCGGCGCAAGCGCGCGCTGGTGTCGGCGATGTAAGTTTCCGCCGGCTTCACGAGGTCGGGACGTTTCTGGAGGTAGCGCGGATTTTTGCTGGGCTTGCCGTCCACGAGGCGCGGATGCGCGGAGGAGACGAGATAACTCGGCTGGCCGGTCGCGGCAAAATCAGAAATCAAATTCTGCATCGGCGCGGTGAACTCGTTGAAATGGATCGCGTCCTCAAGAAGTTCCTGCGCCTGCGGATGCGTGAGCGGTTCGTAGTTGGAAAAGAAATTGTCGTTGCGCGCAAAATCCTGTTCCGTCTGCTTGTCGTAGCCGCGATGGATCGCATCGTCGGGGCGCTGGAACAAACGTTGTTCGCAGTTCTGCACGAACTTGAGCGTCGCCGATTTGTCTGCGCTGGAAAAATTTTCCACCTGCGCGGCGGGCACCAGCACCGATGCGGTGATGTCGTCTTCCAATTGAACTTTCACCGCCGGATGAAAATCTTTGCGCAGCCCGAACGTGCGCCACGCGCCGTCCTGGTCGAAGCCGACGCGCAGCCGCGTGGTGACGAGCACCTTGTTGTTGAACTTGAGTTCGTAGCCCGGCTTGCCGTTGACGATGTCCACGCTGAAATGTTCGCGCCAGTGCGTGCCCCAGTCCGGCTTGAAATAGCGCTTCACGACGAAGACGAGTTCCTTGACGTATTGCGGGATGCCCTTGAGCCACGCATTGTAGGCGGGCGTGTAATCCTGCTCGTCTGGCGTGAGCAGCTTGATGACGGAACCGAGCGAACGTTCTGGCGAAAGCACGGTGCGGGCGTCGGCGCGCGACTTGTCCACGAAGCGGTCTGAGTAATCGCGACTGATCAACTCCTCCACGCGATCAAAATCATTTTTCAAATCAGCGACGAACACCGGCCCGGTGAGAATCGCGTCCGTGATGGGCTTGGAGATTTCCGATTTGCCACCGCCGGAAACCGTGCAGGGCTTGTGACACACGAGACCTTCCGCCGCCGTGCCGACAAGCCGCCACGCGCGATTTGCGCCGGGCGGTTTTTCCATGCGGACCTTGTAACCGGACGGGCGGATGTAAGTTTTTTCCGGCTGCAACTTGATGCTGTGCGCGCCGGTGTCGTCCGTCCACGAAACGCTTTGCTGGTGCAGATTGAACAACGCGTCTTCGGGAACGTAAACCACCTGCGGAAATTTTTTGTCCACGCCGTAGCCTTCCGGCTTCACGTCCATGAGTCCGGCGTAAAGCTTCGCCGCGTCCGCAAAATTGTGTTCCAACTGGCGGACGTG
>JBEEMY010000478.1:0-2731 GCA_041192415.1 Verrucomicrobiota bacterium
CTGGGCGGTGAACGGCGAATACGAACTCCGCAAATCTTTCACCGCTCCGCAAGTGAAGTTGAAGGACGGCGCGGATTTGTTGCTCGCGTTCGGCGTGCGCTTTGACGACCGCGTGACGGGCAAGTTCGAGGAATTTTGCAAGAGCGGCACGATTGTCCACGTGGACATTGACGCGTCCGAGTTGAACAAGAACCGCAAGGCGCATTTGCCGATTGTCGGCGACATCAAGGACGCGCTCACGCGTTTGAACAAACTCATCGCCAAACGCCCGATTGCCAAGAAGCACACCGCGTGGCTCGCGCAGATCGGTGAATGGAAAAAGAAAGCGCCGTTCAACTACCGCATCACGCCGGAAATCGCGAACAGCGACCACATGGTTGACCACATGAAGGGCAAGGAAAGCGAAGTCATCTTGCAACAGATGGTCATCGAGGAACTTTACGACCTCACCAAGGGCGATGCCTACATCACCACCGGCGTCGGTCAGCATCAGATGTGGGCCGCGCAATGGTATAAATACAAATTCCCGCGCCAATACGTCAGCAGCCTCGGCCTCGGTTCGATGGGCTACGGCTTTCCCGCCGCGCTCGGCGTGAAAGTCGCGTTCCCCGACAAGCAGGTTATTGACATTGACGGCGACGGCTCGTTCCTCATGAACATCCAGGAACTCGCCACCGCGCACGTCGAGAAGATTGCGGCGAAAGCCATCATCCTGAACAACCAGCACCTCGGCATGGTTGTGCAATGGGAAGATAATTTCTACGCCGGCAACCGTGGTCACACCTATCTCGGCGACCCGAGCGAGCGCGCCGCGATTTATCCCGACTACGTCAAGGTCTGCAATTCCTTTGGCGTGAAATGCGAACGCGTGATGTTCAAGAAAGATCTCCGCGCCGCCATGCAACGGATGCTCGACGCGAACGAACCCTACGTCCTCGACGTGGTGGTTCCGTATAGCACGCACGTCATCCCGTTCATTCCGGCAGGCAAAACTGTCGCGGATATGATTTGGAAGGCGTAAGCGTTTCGGAAAATTCAAAAGGCCGGATGAAGAAATTCATCCGGCCTTTTTGTTTCGTCCGCAAGGACTCACGTCCGCGTGAGCGCCACGTAGAGGTTGTTCAACAGGTTCGCCATCGCCTGCACTTCCGCCTGCGTGGGTGGATTGCTCACCGTCAAAGCCGGCAAGGAAACGAATTCACAATTGCCCGCCGTGTGCGCATCTAACCGGTCCGTCATCGGCTGACTCGTCGGCACAGCGTCAATCAGGTCGTTCAAACCCGCGAACTGGTCGCGCAGTTCGGCGGAAATAATCGGCGCGCCGTTCGCCGGTTTGGTGGGATCGTAAGGCATAGGTCAAAGTGAGAAGGTTGAAGTTGGAAGTCCGAAGGCAGGAAGTGCGCGGGTCAGAATTTCTCCCTTCACACTTCCCACTTCGTCCTTCGGTTAGGTTGCCCGGCTTTGCGCGAGGTCGCTCCACGCGCCGGGACCGGCGGCGCCCACCGCCCGCACGCGGAAGTCATACTGCGTGCCGGACACCAGACCCGTGGCCGTGGCGCTGGATTTTTTCCCGCCATAGAACGGGTTCCACGGGCCACTGGGCGTGGTGCGATGTTCGCCCAGATAATTCGTCCGGCCATTCACCGGGTTCCAATGCAGGTCACATTCGCCCTCCAGATCGCCGCCCGTGGCGCTCAAGTTCCCCGGCGCCGGCATTTCACCGACGGGGTTCGCCGTGGATTTGAGGCTGAAGCCCGCACTCTGGATTTTTAAGCCGTCGCCGTTGGCCGTCATGCTCACATAATTCGCGAGCTGTTTCACCCCGGCGAGCAACGCCGTGATGGCCGCGTCCTTGTCCGCCGTGGCCAGCTTGGCCGCCTGCTGCGCCGCGTCCGCCGCCGTCAGCTTGGTCTGCGCCGTGGTGATGAGCGTGGTGAACGCCGCCAGCGTGGGCGTAGGTGTGGTGAACGCCGCGTTGCCCGTCAACGCCGTCTTGATGTTCGTGCACTGTTGGATGATGCCGAGGTCCGACAGGCCTTTGAAGTTCAGTTTGATTTCAGCCATTTTAGTTCTCACTGGTTGCGGCGGCAGCACCGCGTCGAAAAACACGCCGCTGTCATACGTCAATCCCGGTGTGTCGTAGTTCGCCATGTGCCGCCTGGTTGTTGGTTTGTTTATTTCCCCCGACGACAGGCCGGAGGAACTGATGGCATCCTTCCACAACCCCATGGGAACCGGCCATGATTCTTACGGCGGAAGAGAATCGTTGACGGGAATCCGAAACTTGCCCGTGGGAAAAACTATTTTGCCGAAGGGCATTGCTTTCGTGCCGATGGGAAAGAATGCAGCACTGACGGGAATTGCTCTTGTGCCGATGGCAAGCGGCTCGTCGCCCATGGGAACGGCCTCCATCTCCACGGGCAACGTCACGCTGCCGATGGGAACCAGCCTTGTGCTCACAGGAAATACTCGGTTGCCGATGGGCAACGCAGCCATCCCCATGGGAAACCTTAAAAACCCCGTGGGCAACGCGACGATTCCCACGGGCAACCAAACAAACCCCATCGGCACAAAGACAATTCCCATGGGCAACGCAACGAGTTCTGTGGGAAAAATCCGGAAAACTAACGAAAAAGCACTGGAAACGATGGTTTTTGATGAAAGAACGGCCTTTTGATGGCAAAACTACCGTAGCCGCAGTTTTTCCCGGCGGGAACATTTCAGGCAGACC
>JBEEMY010000479.1:0-2730 GCA_041192415.1 Verrucomicrobiota bacterium
TCGCACGTTTGGCTTGATTGTCCGCGCCTACGACAACGGCGTCGCGTTTCGTTATGATCTGCCGGAGGCTTCCAAACTTGGCCATTTCGTGCTGACGAAGGAGTTGACTGAATTTCGCTTCGCGGGAGACAGCCGTTGCTGGTTTGGTGAAGAATCGCCCTGCGCGGAAAACCACTATCCCGAAGCTAGGTTGAGCACGATTCCACCGGGGAAATGGAACACCCTGCCGCTGCTGGTGGAAACGCGCGCCGCGTATGTTGCCGTGGCGGAAGCGGATTTGCTGGATTGGGCGGGCATGTTCACCACGGGGACAGGCTCGAACAACATCGGCGTCAAACTTGCCTCGCGAAACAACTGGAATGGCCTCGTCGTGTCGGACGTGCCGCGGGTGAGTCCCTGGCGGGTTTTGATGATTGGGCGCACGGCGGCGGATTTGGTGAATTCCGATCTCATTGCGAATCTCGGCACCCCCAACCGTCTGGGTGATGTGTCGTGGGTCAAGCCCGGCGTCTGCGCGTGGGATCCTTGGTGGACCGGCGTGAACACCAACCTGCCGCAGTTCACTGGACTCGACGCGCGCGGCGACACAGCTTCCGAAAAGGAATACATCAGCTTTGCGGTCGATATGGGGTGGTCGTATCAATTGATGGATTGGAACTGGTATAAAAGCGACCCCACAGTGGCCGAACCGCACATGAACGTGCCGGAAGTTTTCGCCTATGCCAAGGAGCGCGGGGTGCGACTGTTTGTCTGGATGCACTCGGACGCCTTGAAGAAGGCCGGCTTTGAAAAAGTGTTTTCCACGATGGAACAATGGGGTGCCGCCGGCGTGAAGGTGGATTTCATGAACAGCGACAGCCAGGAAACCGTGAAGTGGTATGAAGACGTTTTGAAAACTGCCGCGAAACACAAGCTGATGGTGGATTTTCACGGCGCTTACAAACCCACCGGATTGGCGCGGACTTATCCGAATTACATCACGCAGGAAGGCGTGCTGGGCAATGAATACAACAAGCTCGGCGGCAACCAATGCACCCTGCAACACACCATCACGCTGCCCTTCACACGCGGGTTGCTCGGGCCGATGGATTTCACGCCCGGCGGATTTCTGAATCGCAAGCCGGAGGACTTCAAATTGACCTTCCCCGCGCAAGTCATGGGCACGCGCGCACGGCAACTGGCGATGACGGTGATTTATCCCAGTCCGCTGCTGGTGCTGTGCGACAGCCCGGCGAATTATCGCGGCCAGCCCGGCGTGGAATTTCTCCGCGACCTGCCGACGGTCTGGGATGAAACCGTGGTGCTGAATGCCGAGGTCGGCAAATCCATCGTCATTGCCCGTCGCTCGGGGGAGCGTTGGTTTCTGGCCGCGATGAATGGCGATGCTACCGCCACACTGAACGTGCCGCTGAACTTTTTGGGCCGGAAGAAATGGGCGCTGCACAGTTTTGCCGACGATCCAAAATCTCCCAATTATCAGGCGGTGGTGGAATCAACTTCAAGTGTGAATGCCAAGACGGTATTGACGCTTTCACTCGCGCCCGGCGGCGGCTTTGCCGGGATTATCAACAAGGCAGATTGAAATTATGACACCAAAAGCAATCCAACTGAAATTATTGGCCTTGGGCTGTTCGCTCGCAACCCTCGCCGGAGCAGCCGAGCCGATTCCTTACGCGACGGAGCAGGTGATCAACGAAGGCGACTCCGCCGCCGTCATCGCTGAGAAAGCGGCAAAGGTGTTACCGCGCGCCAATCAGACGGACTGGATGCGACTGGAGCGCACGTTTTTTCTCCACTTCGGCGTGAACACGTTCAACGAAGTCGAATGGGGCACGGGCCGCGAAGATTCCACGATCTTCAATCCGACCGAACTCGATGCGAACCAATGGCTCGGCGCGATCACGAATTTTGGCGGGAAGATGATCGTGCTCGTCTGCAAACACCACGACGGATTTTGCTATTGGCCCACGCGCTACACGCCGCATTCGGTGGCAGCAAGTCCGTGGCGTGACGGAAAAGGCGACGAAGTTCGCGAAGTCGCCGAGGCCGCGAAGTCGCACGGCGTCAAGCTCGCCGTTTATCTTTCGCCCGCTGATCTCTATCAGCTTCGGACGAATCCGAAAAATCCAACGGGCTATTACGGCAATGGCAGCAGCAACGTGCTTTCGGTCATCCCGACCGATCCGGCCAGTTTCCAAAGCAATCCCGCGAACGGCCGCGTGCCGACACCCGGATTTACGAATTTCACCTACGTCGTGGACGACTACAATCGCTACTTCCTGAATCAGCTTTACGAGTTGCTCACGGAATACGGGCCGATTGGCGAAGTCTGGTTCGACGGCGCGAATCCCGATCCGAGCGTCCACGAAACCTACAATTACGAGGCGTGGTTTGATTTGATTCGGAAACTGCAACCCGGGGCGATCATTTTTGGCAAAGGGCCGGATGGCCGTTGGGTTGGCAATGAAAGCGGCGTAGGCCGCACCACAGAATGGAGCGTGATTCCGCTGCCGACTGCGCCTGAAAAATTCACCTGGCCGGACATGACGGGCGGCGATCTCGGCAGTCGCGCGCGGCTCACGCCCGGTTCGCATCTTTGGTGGTATCCGACGGAAGTGAACACCACTATGCTCCAGAACAACGCATGGTTTTGGGCGCGCAACAAACATCCGCGCACCGTCACGCAGTTGGTGGATATTTTTTACACGTCCGTCGGCCGCAACGGAAATC
>JBEEMY010000480.1:0-2727 GCA_041192415.1 Verrucomicrobiota bacterium
GTTTCAGTCCGGCTTCCGCCGCTTCTTGCGCGGCTTCACGAAATAATTCCTGCGCGACGTTCAACTTGGCTTCGCGGCTGCGGTCGTGGCCGAGGTCGGCGACGAACGTGCCGAGGCCTTGCCGCCGATAGATGATACCTTCACGTTCCAGTTCTTCGTAGGCGCGTTTGACGGTGATGACGCTGACGAGCAAATCCTCCGCGAGCTGGCGGAAGGAGGGCAGCGACGCGCCGGGCTTGAGCCGGCCTTCACTAACCTCGCGCTTGAGGCCGTTCACGATTTGCTGGTAGAGCGTGCCGGGGACAGCAGGTGAAATCGGACCAAGGATGAATTTTTTGTTTGCCGGAGCCATTTGTTACTACTGTGTATAACAGATATAAACAGTGTGTCAACCGGAAAAATTACATTCTGTTTTCCGGGTGGGTGATTAGACTGCTGCGAAATGAATTCTGCCATCATCGTCGCCGCCGGCAAAGGCACGCGCATGGGCGCAAACGTGGACAAGCTCTGGCTGGAAGTCGCCGGTCGTCCGGTCGTGGCGCACACTTGGAAACAGTTCAACGACGCAGCGTGCGTGGATGAAATCATTCTCGTCGTGCGCGACGGGATGCAGCCGGAGTTCAGCAAGCTGGCGGCGCAGTTCAAATTTCAGAAACCGTTCAAGCTCGTGGTTGGAGGTGCAGAGCGGCAGGACTCGGTCTGGAACGGGCTGGAGGCCTTGTCGGCAAAAACCAAAATCGTCGCCATTCAAGACGCGGCGCGGCCTTGCACGACGGCGGAATTAATTGCGGCGACGATTGAGGCCGCGCGTGAAACCGGCGCGGCAGTTGCGGCGCAACCGGTGACCGACACAATCAAAGAGACAGCCGACGGCAAAATTATTTCGCGCACGGTGGACCGCTCGAAGTTGTGGTCGGTGCAGACGCCGCAGACATTTCGCGTGGAAGTCATCCGCCAAGCCATCGCCACGGCACGGGAGAAAAATCTGATTCTCACCGACGACACGGCGGCGTGTGAGTTGATCGGGCAGGCGGTGCGCTTGGTTAAGAGCGCGTCGCCGAATCCCAAGGTGACGGTTCCTGCTGATTTGCCGTTCGTGGCGAGCCTGTTGAAAAATTCCTGACGCAATTCCGCGCGCTGTGCTATTTTTCCCCCGCATGAAACGCCGCCTAATTTTTGGAGTCGTCATCGTCGCCTTGCTGGTGAATCTAGCGATTGGCGCGCAGATTTTTTTCACTTCATCGGGAATGGCCAAGGACGCGAGCGACAAGGAAGATCCGAACGTCCAGCTTTACGCGGACGTGCTGGAAAAAGTCCGCAAAGAATATGTAGACGGCAAGGACATGACCTACCAGCAGCTCGTCCATGCCTCGCTCAAAGGCATGGTCAACAAGCTTGACCCGCACAGTGAATTTCTTGACTCCACTTCGTATCAGCGTTTGCAGGATGACACGGAGGGACAGTTCGGCGGCCTCGGCTTGGTGGTGGCGATGAAAGGTGGTTACGTCACGGTCATCACGCCGATGGATGACACGCCGGGATTTCGCGCGGGAATTTTATCGGGCGACCGCATCCTAAAAGTCAGCGGCAAGAGCGTGGACAAACTGCCGTTGGATGATGTGGTGAAGCAATTGCGCGGCGAGCCGGATACGAAAGTCACGGTGACGCTCCAGCGTCCTTCCACCGGCGAGGCCAAAGATTACACGCTCAAGCGCGCCGTCATCCAGATGGCGATGGTGAAAGACATTCACGGACGGAAAGAATTTCCGCTCAACGAAAATAAAATCGGCTACGTCCGGCTCACGCAATTTGGCGACCAGACGAGCGAGGAGCTGGAAGACGCGCTGCAAAAATTACAAGGGCAGGGGATGGCGGCGCTCGTGCTGGATTTGCGCTGGAACCCGGGCGGCTTGCTGGACGAGGCGGTGGCGGTCTGCCAGAAATTTGTGCCGCGCGGGCAGTTGATCGTCTCCACCGAAGGCCGCACGACGCTGGAAAAATTTCTATCCAAGGGCGGCGGCGATGAGTTGAAGGGGATGCCCATGGTCATTCTCGCGAATCTTGGCAGTGCGAGCGCGGCGGAAATTGTCACGGGTTGCTTGCAGGATTTGCATCGCGCCGTGGTGCTGGGCGAAAAAACTTTCGGCAAAGGTTCTGTGCAATCCATTTTTCCGCTGGAAGACGGCTCCGCGCTCAAGCTGACGGTGGCGAAGTATTTTACGCCGAGCCACAAGGTCATTCACGAGCACGGCATCACGCCGGACATTCTGGTGCCGATGACGGATTTTGAGGAGGCGGCCATCATCCGCCAGCAATCGCCGGGCGGTGTGGAGACGTTAGGCGACAAGGAACGCGCGG
The DNA here is from genome assembly GCA_041192415.1 of Verrucomicrobiota bacterium. Lineage (GTDB taxonomy): Bacteria > Verrucomicrobiota > Verrucomicrobiia > Limisphaerales > UBA11358 > UBA11358. The sequence continues at coordinate 2,359 of JBEEMY010000480.1, forward strand.
CGGTGATGAACGTTCGGGACACGCAGTTAGAACGCGCGGAAGATTTGCTCAGCAAATTGCGCGAGGCACTGGGTAGCTTGCGCTGCATTCCCATCACAGCCAAAAACACCCCAACACAAATCACTAAGACCACCACGGCTAATTTGACCAAAACCATGATATTGCTCGCGTTACGGGTTTCTTTGATGCCTCGATACACGAGCCATGTAATCAACACAATAATCAACAAAGCAGGTAAGTCGGTAACAAAATGTAAGCCCATAATCGAAGGGGCAGTTTGCCAAGCAGTGTAGGCATTGCGTGTCACTTCATTGAGGTTTTCAAAGGTTTTGCCGCTGTGCATCAACAATTCCGCTTCGCTGTGTCCGC
>JBEEMY010000481.1:0-2717 GCA_041192415.1 Verrucomicrobiota bacterium
CCTGATTGAAATAAATTCCGTTGATGACGCCTTCGATGGCCTGATCAATCGGCGCGTCCTCGAACAAAATGTTCGCCGCCTTGCCGCCGAGTTCGAGCGTGAGTTTCTTCTTCGTGCCCGCAACGGCCTGCGCGATGCGCTTGCCGACCTCCGTGCTGCCGGTGAACGCGAGCTTGTTGATGTCGGGATGATTGACGAGCGCCGCGCCCGTCTCGCCCGCGCCGGTGACGATGTTCACCACGCCTTCGGGTAATCCCGCTTCCTGAAAAATCTGCGCCAGTCGCATCGCCGTGAGACTCGTGGTCTCGGCGGGCTTGAGCACAACGGTGTTGCCGCACGCGAGCGCGGGCGCGATTTTCCACGCGGCCATGAGCAGCGGAAAATTCCACGGAATGATCTGCCCCGCGACGCCGAGCGGCTGCGGCGTTTTTCCGGGGAACGCGTATTTCAACTTGTCCGCCCAGCCCGCGTAATAAAAAAAGTGCGCGGCCACGAGCGGCAAATCCACGTCGCGGCTTTCCTTGATGGTCTTGCCGCCGTCCATCGTTTCGAGCACGGCCAGTTCGCGCGCCTTCTCCTGGATGATGCGCGCGATGCGATACAGATACTTGCCCCGCTCGCGTCCCGGCATCTTGCTCCAGACCTTGTCGTAAGCCTTGCGCGCCGCCTTCACCGCCGAATCCACGTCGTCAGCATTCGCCGCCGCAATCGTCGTGAGCGTCTGCTCGGTGGCCGGATTAATGGACTCAAAATATTTCCCCGACGTCGGCTTCACAAACTTGCCATTGATGAACAACTCATGCTGCGGCGCGATGACGTAGGCCTTGGAGTCTTCGGGCGCGGGCGCGTAATCCCATTTGTCGCCAAAGTTGAGGCGTCGGTCTTTGAGTGGAACAACCGGTAGCGCGGCGTGCGAAGAAGTTTTGGCGACGGCGCGTTTGGCGGAAACTTTACGGGAGACGGCTTTCAATTTCGTTTTCATGGCAACCTTTCGGTCAGACTAAACGGCGTTGCCATTTTGCAAAAGAGAATAATCGTGGCTTCAGCCAACGCGCTCACGTTGAATTCATCCCGATCTCGCCGGCTGGAAGCCAGCGCTCCCAGTGTGAGATTGGCACATTTGCCTTTCCCGCAGCGCGGGCAACTGCAAATATAAGGATATGTCTACAATCAACGATACCTTGCCAACCGTCGTCCTCAAGCCCGGCGAATCCGACCGCCTCATCGCCGGACACCCTTGGGTTTACGCCAACGAAATTTTTCCCCTCACGCAGCCTGTCGCCGACGGCGACCTCGTGCAGGCACGCGATCATCGCACCCGCTTGCTCGGCTTCGGTTTCTACAATTCCAAATCCAAAATCGCCGTCCGCATCCTGGCGCCCGACCGCATCCGCCCGAACCAGGCGTTCTTCGAGGAACGCATCCGCGCCGCGCTGGTCGTCCGCGTGAAACATCTGCCGGACGCCACCTCGTTCCGCGTGGTGAATGCCGAGAGCGATTTCTTGAGCGGCCTCATCGTGGATAAATACGAGGACGTGCTCGTCATCCAGATTTCCTCGCTCGGCATGGAGAAGCGCAAGGAACAAATCGTCGGCGCGTTGGAAACTATTTTCTCACCGCGCGCCATCATGGAACGCAGCGATGTGGCCGCGCGCAAATTTGAAGGACTGGAACCCGCCAACGGAATTCTCACCGGCGAATGTGACGGGAAAATTTCCGTGAACTTGAACGGCTTGAAGTTTGAGACCGACCTCATCGGCGGGCACAAGACGGGAATGTATCTGGATCAACAGGCGAATTATCAAGCGGTCTCGCAGCTCGGCAAAGGCGGACAGGTGCTGGATTGTTTCAGCTTTCTCGGCGGCTTCGGCTTGCACGCGGCCCGCGCGGGCGCGGCGCACGTCCATTTGCTCGACCAGAGCGAAGATGCCATCGAAGCTTCCAAGCGCAACGCCGCCGCCAACGGCCTCGCAGACAAATGTTCCTTCGACACCATCAACGTGTTCGACTGGCTCAAGAACAACACCGCCGTCAAGCCGCACGAACGCGTCATCCCGCGCTTCGACCTCATCATCCTCGACCCGCCGTCCTTCACCCGCAATCGCGCGTCCGTGCCGGATGCGTTGCGCGGCTACAAGGAGATTCATCTGCGCGCATTGAAGCTGTTGAAACCCGGCGGCACGGTGGCGACGTTCTGCTGCTCGCACCATGTCAGCACGGAACTCTTTCAAGACTCGCTGCTCTCGGCGGCGTTCGACACGCGCCACGTCCTGCGCCGTGTGGCGACCTACTCGCAAAGCCCCGACCATCCCATCATCCCGATGATTCCCGAGACAGAATACTTGAAGGGCTTCGCGTTTGAGAAGGTGCGGTAAGGGAGAATGAAAACATCCAACATTCAACAACCAACATCGAACATCCAGTGGCGTCCATTCGCGCACTGGTTGGATGTTGGGCGTTCGATGTTGGATGTTGGATATTTTTTCTTTACCCTGTTTTTGCTGCTGGCGCTATCGGCAACCAATGTCCGAGCCGCCGATTCCCCGTGGTCGCGCGTGGTGATGATTGGCGCGAGCGCATCGGCAGGATTTGTTTTGAGCGAACCGTTCGGCGGAACCGAGACGGCCAAGTGCAAACTAAATCATTATCTGGATGCCGCCATCACCGAACCGCACGCGCCCGTCAAAAATCTGGCCACCGCGCTGATGTTCATGAAT
>JBEEMY010000482.1:0-2704 GCA_041192415.1 Verrucomicrobiota bacterium
TGGGGCGCGAGCCGGATCATCTGGATTCGCATCAGCACGTTCACCACGACGAGCCGCTGAAATCTATTTTGCTGGCGCACGCAAAAAAGCTCGGCGTGGTGCTGCGGCACGCGGATGCGCGCGTAAATTATTGCGGCGCATTTTACGGCCAGTCGGATAAGGGCTACGCGTATCACGAGGGAATTTCCGTGGAGACGCTGCTGAAAATTCTCCGCGAACTGCCGCTAGGCGTGAGCGAACTGTGCTGCCATCCGGGCCTGGATGCGGAACTGAATTCCGTCTATCGCATCGAACGCGAGCTGGAGTGCGCGGCGTTGTGCGATACGCGGGTGAAGGCGGCGGTGACAGAGGAAATTGAGTTGTGTTCGTTCGCAACCGCGCCACTCACGGCACGGTGACGCGGACGCGATAGACCTGCGCGGCATTAAGTGCGCCGTTGGTATGCGTCACGGATTTTGCGCCGCCGGTTCCGGCGATGTTCGTGACCGCCGCCTGCCAGCTTCCGGCAGCGAGATTCGTTTTAGCTTCGACCGAATATGTCGCGCCCGGGCTGGTGTTGAACCCAAGCAGCACGTTCGCGTTGCTGATACCGATGCTGGTGAGCAGTGGCGCGGGCACGACGTTCAGATAAGCAGGCGCGCTGGTGACGCTGCCAAAAGTGTTCGTGACGCTGACGGAATAATTTCCCGCCTTGAACGACTGTGCGTTGGTGATGGTGTGCGCGGCGTTCGTCGCCTCGGCCAGATTGGAAAAAAATTTCCACTGATACGCCAGCGGCGCGGTTCCGCTCGCCACGACGGAGAACGTGGCGTTGCTGCCCACGAGCACGGACTGTGATGCGGGCGGCGTGCCAATGCTGGGCGGAAAATTTACGGTGAGCGCGGCGGGTGAACTGGTGATGCTGCCATAATTATTCGTGATGACCACGGTGTAATTACCAGCGTTCGTCGCCTGTGCGTTCGTGATGATCAGCGAAGTTCCAGCGCCAAATGAAAGGTTCGTTCCGTTCAGCCGCCACTGATAGACGAGCGCCGACGTGCCGCTCGCACCGACGGTGAACGTGGCGTTGTTGCTCACGATGACGGATAGCGGCACGGGCTGGTTCGTGATGCTCGGCGGAAAATTTACCGTGAGCGCAGCGGGTGAACTGGTGATGCTGCCGAAGTTATTCGTGATGACGACGGTGTAGTTGCCCGCATTCGTCGCCTGACAGTTGGTGACCGTGAATGAGGCGTTCGTGGCGCCCAAAATATTGGTCGTGGTGTTCAACCGCCATTGATACGCCAGCGGCGCGGTTCCGCCCGCAACCACGGTGAACGCGGCATTGTTGCTGACGATGACGGAAACCGGCGACGGCTGGTTGGTGATGTTCGGCGCGCTGCCGCCGGTGGCGACGGTCAGCAGAAAACCGTGCAACGCGCCGGTGTTCGTGCCGTAGCCAACAATCATTCCGGCGTCATTGATGTATTCCGCTTTGATCAGCACCCAGCCGTTGCTGCTGGCATCGAGCTGCGAGTTCAGATCAATGAGTGTGTTGCTCGGAGCGATGAAGGCGTGATCCACCACATCGCCCGCAAGCTTGGAGTTGCCGACGATGGCGTTGCTGTTATTGATGCCCCACGCATAACTCTCCGTGCCGCCGAGCGTGCCGAGGTCGGTCATCACGTTCGTCCGCCAGCGAAACGCGTGATACGCGCCGCCGCCCGTGATGGCATAGCCAGCAATCTGGCGGTTGGTATTGATGGTGTAAGCCTCGGAGCCGTTGTTGCCATTTGGCCCGGTAAAATCGCCGAGCAAAAACACCACGTTGTTGCTGTGAAAAAATGCGTTGGGGGTGAAGTTCGCGTCATAGGCGGTTCCCACCACTTGCCCGGCAACATTGATACCGTAACCATAACAAGCACCGATGGTGCCGGGCATCAACGCGCCGATGTCAGTGATGGTTCCATTCGTGTTAAACCGGCAGGCGCTGTCATCTCCGCTGGTGGCAGAGTAGCCGGCGATTTGTCCTGAATTATTAATGTCAAACGCCGCGCTGTAGGTTCCGCCGGGCAAAGTTCCCAAGTCAACCATTTGCGGGTTGCCCGCGACACCGCCAGTGCCACCGGGAGTCCAACGGAAGGCGTGTTCAATGCCGACGGCGTTAAGCGACTTGCCGCAGATGATGTTTCCGTTCGTGCCACCGATGGCTTGCGCTGAACAATAATTTCCTCCGAGCGTGCCGAGATTCGTCCGGCTGCCGCCGTAGAGGAAAGAATTGTAGTTGCCGTTGCTGACGGTGATGCCAATGGCTTTGCCGTTTAAGTTCACGGCATTGATGGTGGCTTCCGGCTCCCCCGACGGCAGGTTCGTTAGAATCCCCAAATCCGTCACGGTATAGACCGCGTGCAGGTTTGAAACCCCGAACCACGAAACCATGACCAGCCACAGCCAGTGGCTGCCAAATTTGCTCAAATTGATTCTCATTATCCGTGCGACAATCGGCACACTATAAACCAATCCGGCATTTCCGCAGGGATTTTTTCAGGCCAGCACGGCTCAAAATATGGCTGCCCGCACTGCGTAAATCACACCACCCGCGCCACGCCTTTGCCTTTGACGACTTCGCCGATGATCCAGGCTTTGTGCTTCTGTTTATTGTTGTTTTTCAGCACCGGGTCCTACTTGTGTGACTAGTAGTTTACTAGTATGCCGTTTTCTTTTT
>JBEEMY010000483.1:0-2704 GCA_041192415.1 Verrucomicrobiota bacterium
GAAAGTGCGCGGCACGATTTGGTTTGGATTCATTCGCTGCCGCTGGCCAATGCTTTTGGCTGCGTGCACTGGCCGCGCACGGTGCTAGACATTGACGATCTGCCCAGCACCTATTATCAGTCCTTGCTCGCGCAGGCGGCGGGCGTGCTGGAAACAATCCGCTGTCAGCGGCAAGTGCGGCTCTGGCAACGGCGTGAAAAAAAAATCCCTGAACGCTTTGCCGCCGTCTGCGTTTGCAGCGCGCCGGATCGCGCCGTTCTCGGTGGCGCGGAAAACATTTTCACCCTGCCCAACGGCTTTGATGCACCGGAAAAAAACTTCCTCCGCTCGCTCGCCACGCCGCCGCGCTTGGGGTTTGTGGGCAAGTTTGATTACGAACCGAACCGCGACGGCGTGCGGTGGTTTGTAAAAAATGTCTGGCCGCTGATTCTGGAAAAAGTTCCCACCGCGCGGTTGCGGCTCGTCGGCGTCGGCACGGAAAAAGAAAATTGGTCGGCACACAAAAATATCGAGCCGCTCGGCTTCGTCGCCGACGGAGCGGGGGAGATGGCCACCTGGTCGTTGTCCATCGTGCCGGTGCTGACGGGTGGCGGCACGCGCATCAAAATCGCCGAAGCTTTTAGCCGCCGCTGTCCCGTGGTTGCTACCTCGCCCGGCGCGTATGGTTACGAAGTGACGGATGGTCGCGAATTGTTTTTGGCCGACGACGCCAAAACTTTTGCCGAAAAATGCCTGCGGTTGTTGGCGAATCCCGCGTTGGCGGAAACCATGACGGCGACCGCCTCGGAAAAATTTCTCCAAAACTGGACGTGGACCGCGCAGTCGCCGCGCGTGGCGGCGGTGGTGAAACACGTCCTGCATCAACCGCGCTGAACCTGCCATGTCATCGCCGCTCATCTCCATCATCCTGCCGGTGTTCAACCGCGAGCATTGCGTGCGCGCGGCGGTGGACTCGGTGCTGGCGCAGACCTGCCGCGATTTTGAACTGCTCGTGGTGGACGATGGTTCAACGGACGGCTCGCGGAAAATTTTGGAAAGCTACGGCGACAACATTTCTCTCCTCGTCCAAAAAAATGCCGGGGCGGGCTCGGCGCGCAACGCCGGTCTCCGGGCGGCGCGCGGGCGGTGGATTGCTTTTCTGGATTCCGACGACACCTGGCATCCCGAAAAGCTCGCGACGCAGATGAAATTTCTCGCGCACTACGGCGGACAGTTTTGTTTCAGCCGGTGCGTGGGTGAGAATGGTGAATTGCTCCCGGACATCGAGGACGTGACGGCGACGTTGAAGGAACCGGGCGTTTATCACGTCGCCGACCCGGTGGAGTTTTGCAGCCGGGCGCGTTGCCATCCGTATTTGCAATCCACCGTCGTAGAAAAATCTCTGTTGGATGCCACGGGTTTTTTTGACACCACCTTGCACACGGGCGATGACACGCTCTGGATTTTCCGCCTGTGCCACCTCGGCGGCTGTCTTTATGTGGACCGCCCGCTGACCACAATTTTTCGCGGCAGCGACAACAGCCTGACTTACGACGTGCGTTCCGCCGCGATGGAAAAACGTTGGGACGCCTTCATCCGCACGCAGGCCGAGATGTATTGGCGGTTGCGGCAAACGCGTCCGGCGCAAACCGCGCTGACGCGAGGACGACTGGGTTATGCCATCAGCCGCCGGGCGGAACTGGCGTGCGCGGCGGGAAATTTTGCGCTCACGCGCTTGCTCGCTGGCGACGCGCTGCCGTATGTGACCGGCGTTAGAAATTTTTTGCGCGCCGCCGGGCTGCGACTGGCGCCGCAACTCCTCCACCCACACTTCAAAAAGAAATGGCCGCGCGTATGAAGCAAAAATTTCTGGGCTGCTTTTCCCGGCGTGAACGCTGGGGCTTGTCGCGGCGCGGCTGGCTGGCGCTGCTGGCGTTGGCGCTGCTCGTTTTTTTTCTCGGCTTGCATCGGGTGCATCCGTTCCTCGCGCCGACGCAGCGGGCGGAGACAAAAGTTTTGGTGATGGAAGGTTGGATTCACGAATACGCCGTGCGCGCGGTGGTGGCAGAATTTCAAACTGGCCACTACGAAAAAATTTACACGACCGGCGGGCCAGTCATCGGCACGGATGGTGCGACGAACGTATTCAACACTTCCGCCAGCGTGGGTGCGGAGCGGCTGGTGAGCGCGGGCGTGCCAGCGGACAAAGTGCAGATGGTTCCCGCGCACGTCGTGGGGCGCGACCGCACGTTCAACTCCGCGCGCGCGCTGCGCGACTGGTTTCGAGCGCACGGCGAAACGGCCACGACCATCAACGTCGTGACCGAAGATGTCCACGCGCGGCGGACGTGGCTGCTGTTCCAGCGCGCGTTTGGCGACGGCCTGAAAGTGGGCGTGGTCGCCATCCCGAATCCTGACTATGAACCGGCGCACTGGTGGCGTTACAGCGAGGGCGTGCGGGAAATTTTGGGCGAGAGCATCGCCTACGGCTACGCGAAATTCATTTTTTCACCGGAGCCGGAAGCGCCGCAAGTTCCTTGATTGTCGCGGGCATTTTTCGGAAACTGACCACACCTAAAACCTATGAAGCAAAACTCTTGGATGGCTTTTAACAAACTGGTGCGCGCGGGTCTGGCGTTGGCGGGATTGTTGGTGGCGGGGCAACTGTTCGCCGCGCAGCCGCTCATCATGGACAATGCACCGCGCGACACCCAGCCGGCGGTCA
>JBEEMY010000484.1:0-2704 GCA_041192415.1 Verrucomicrobiota bacterium
CATGACCCAGGCAAGCCGCCGGACGATTTTATCGGTGGTGAATTTAAGGCTCATGGTGCTGACGTTGCGTCCGGCAAAAAAGATTGTCGAGAAAAAGTTGCGCGGCGATCAGGTTGCAAATCGAGGTAAGGACAAGCGCGCTGCGCTGTCCCCGTCGGCGAGCGCAGCGTCAGGCGACGAAATCGGATGGCCGGGGCGCGTGTCTTACCACATTCGTTCCGCCCTTCGCTCCGCTGCGGGCGGGGACGGCGCAGCGCGCCATCCCTACCAATTCTCCCGCGAAAATTCTCGCCAACTCCGCACCGCGCTGGCACGTTGGCCGCATGACGCAGTTTGTTAAAAACAATTTCAAATTTCTTGCCGCTCTCGCGGCTTTCACGCTGTCCGTCGCCCCGGCGCAGGCGGCGCCGACCACGAATGTTTTTGGTTTCACCGGCAAGGAAGTTTTTCCCGTGGATCTGGGCATCACGCAGCTTCACGTTGCGGACATTGACGGCGACGGGTTGAACGACATCGTGGTGGTCAACAATCTGCGCGCAAAAATTAACGTGCTCTACAATCTCACCGGCAAGACGAACGCCGCGCCGCCCACGCGTAAGCTGGAGCTGAACGAGCTGCCGCCGGGTTCGCGTTTTCGCATTGATTCGTTGCCGTCCGAGGAACGCATCTCGGTGCTGGCCACGACGGACATGAACGGCGACGGCAAACCCGACCTCGTTTATTTTGGCGAGACGAAGGATTTGATCGCGGTCTATAACCACGGCACAAACGGCTGGAGCGAGCCGAAGCGCTGGCATCTCGAAGACGGGCGCATGGATGCGAACGCGCTCTCCATCGGTGACTTGAACGGCGACGGTCTGCCGGACATCGCGTTTCTTGGTGACAACGGCGCGGTTTATTTTCTCGCGCAGCAGGCGGATCACACGTTGGCCGAGCCGGTGAAAATTTCCTGCTCCGGCACGCCCAAGGCTGTGCAGATCGCCGATGTGGATGGCGACGGCAAAGCGGATTTGCTGCTCGTGGATTTCGACAGCCCCACACCGTATCGCGTGCGCCAGCAAATTGCGGGTGGACAGCTCGGCCCGGAAATCTTTTTCAAGTCGCAGCCGGTGCGTTCGTTCACGGTGGACAATCTCGCGGGCGACAAGACGAACTACGTCATCTCCGTCGTCGCGGCCACGGGTCGCGCGGAAGTCTCGCAGTTCACGCGCAAGGCGAGCGAGACGCTGGCCGGAAAATTTCAGAAGGGCCAGTTCCAGATTCTTCCGCTCACCAAAACGGATGCCGCCGCGCGCGGCGTGCTGTGGGCGGATGTGGATGGCGACGGCCTTGCCGATCTGCTCGTGGCTGAACCGGAGAGCGGGCAGTTGTCCGTTTATCTCCAACAAGCCGACGGCACGCTCGCCGCGCCGAAGAAATTTCCGAGCCTCGCGGGCGTTTCGCAGATTGCTGTAGCCGATTGGAACGGCGATGGGCAGCAGGAAATTTTTCTCTTGAGCCGCGATGAGAATGCCATCGGCACGACGCATTTTGACAAGGGCGGTCGCCTCCCGTTTCCGACGCTGCTGCCGCTCGATGGCAAGCCGCTCGCGATGACTGTGGGCGTTTTCAAATCCGGCGCGAAGCCGGTGCTGGCGGTCATCGCGGACAAAGACGGCGTGCGTTCGCTCGTCACGCGCACGGCGGACGGCAAGGTCAAGACGCAGAAACTTTCGGAAAGTTTCAAATCCAATCCCGCCAAGCTCGCGCTCGCCGATGTGAATCAGGACGGCCTTGCGGATTTGCTCGTGCTGATTCCTTACGAGAAGATCAAGGTGTTGTTGCAAAAAGCCGATGGCACGTTTGACGAGAAGGACGTTGACCCGCCGGGCGGCACAATCGAATCGCCGTGGTTCGCCACCGCTGATGTGGACGGCGACGGCAAAGCGGAGTTGCTCCTGCCGCAAAAAAATTTCGTGCGCGCCGTGGTGCTGGAACCGAAAGCAAAAGAAGCCGGTTCCACCAACGCGCCCGACTGGACGTTCCGCGTGAAAGACCAGATCAACGGCGCCGCCAGCGATTCGCGCATCACCGGTGCAACCGTTGTGCCGAACGGCAAGAACGCTGCGCCATCGCTTTTCCTGCTCGATGAGGAGAAAAAGCAACTCACGCTCTGCGAGCGCGACACCAATGGCGTGTGGCAGGTCGTAAAAAATGTGGAATTGCCCTTCGTGAATTTTCCTGCGCTCCGCACCGTCACGCTCGGCGGCACGCCCGCCGTGGCGTTTCTGGGTCAGAGTGCGGTTGCCTGGCTACCGCTTGCGGGCGAAACGTGGGAACTTTCAAAGCTCGATGACTACGACACGCCCATCAAAGACGGTTTCCTCACCGACATGATTGCCGGTGATTTGCTCGGCAACGGTCGCAAGCAACTCGTCTTCATGGAAAGCGCCAAGAACCATCTCGACCTCGTGCAGTTCGATGCGAACCGCAAACTCGTGCCCGGCGACCGCTGGCAGGTATTCGAGCAACACACCTTTCGCGGCGCGCAAAACGCCATTCCCGAACCGCGTGAGTGCGCCGTGGCCGACGTGACGGGTGACAAGAAAAACGATCTGCTCGTGCTAGTGCATGACCGGATTCTGGTTTATCCGCAGGAATAAATTTTAATTCAACGAACAAAAAATCCCGGACACCAATCGGTGTCCGGGATTTTTGTTGGTCA